>NZ_LABY01000129.1 GCF_001043975.1 Methylobacterium variabile | reverse complement strand
CCCCCCGGCCCCCGCCGGCGCGCAACCCGGGCCGGTGAGCGGGCCGCTCGCGCGCCGCAACGGCAATCCGGGCATGCCACCGCCGCATGGCACTCGCTTGCTCACGGATGCGTGATCGGTCTACCACTCTGGCGTGCGATCAAGACGACTCTATCTCGAGTTGTCTTCCCAACGGCCGTGCGGGAGATGGCGGGTGCCAAGTTCGGGCCATGTGCGACACGCGCCGCCACATTGCCCCGGCGCCGGCTTCACCGACCTGATGGGCAGCTGGGTCTGGGACATCGCGCGCGACCGGATCTACGCCGACGACGTCTCGACCTTCCTGTTCGGGCTCGACCCGTGCGAGGCCCAGACCGGCCTGTCCGCGGCCGCCTACGAAGCGGGCATCCATCCCGAGGACCGCGACGCGGTCGCCGCGCAATTCCGCGCGAGCGCCGCGAGGGGCGGCCTCTACGTCGCCGAGTATCGGACCTGCCCGCGGGACGGGTCGGTCCGCTGGGTGCTGGAGCGCGGCCACTTCTACCACGACGAGGCGGGGCGCCCGCGCCGTGCCCACGGCGTCGTCGTCGACATCTCCGACCGCAAGCGGGAGGGCGACGGGTCCGCGAGCCGGCCGCCCTCCCGCACCGACCACCCGCTGGAGCGGGCCGCCGACCTCTGCATGGCGACGCGGGAGGCTGTCCGGGAGGCGCGGCAGCCCTTCCTGCTCAAGCTGATCGACATGGTGCTGCTCGAGCTCGGCCGGGAGCTCAAGAGGTCCATGGACAGGGAGCGTCGCCGGCGCCTGAGCTGAGCGACCGCCCCGCCTCATGAGGGTCGCGGGCGGCCGCGCGCATCAGGCGTCGCCCGCCGACCTCAAGGCGTCCTTGCCTCACACGGCCTCGCCCCGCCGCCGCCTTTCGGCATCGTCCCAGGCGGTCAGGGGCTGGTAGTCCGGCACGAAACCGAGCCCCTTGCGGGCGTCCGAGGACACCGCCGCCTGCGAGGTGACGACGTCGATGAGCGCCGGGGCGTTCGCGAGCGCCCGCTCCAGTGCCGCCGGCAGGTCCTCGGGCCGCTCGACCCGCTCGCCGTGGGCGCCGAGGGCCCGGGCCATCGCGGCGTAGTCGGAATCGGCCAGCAGCGTGCCGACGACCCGCCCGCCGTAATTGGTCTCCTGATCGTAGCGCTCGATGTTCCAGGCGGCGTTGTTCGAGACGATGATCACCGGCTTGGCGCCGTGGCGCACCGCGGTGTCGATCTCCATGGCGTTGATGCCGAAGGCGCCGTCGCCGGTGACGCAGATCACCTGCCGCTCCGGATGGGCCAGGGAGGCCGCGATGGCGTAGGGCACGCCGACGCCGAGGCAGCCGAAGGCGCCCGCATCCATGTAGGTGCGCGCCTCGAGGCCGATCCTGGCGAAGCTCAGGAGATCGCCGCCATCGGCGATCGCGACGTAGTCCGGATCCGCGACCCGGCGGATGGCGTCGAAGATCGCCGCCGGGTGGACGCGGCCGTCAGATCCGGTCTGCGGCGCCTTGCCTCCGGTCGAGCGCTGGCGGTGGCGCTCGCGCAACCCGTCCGCCCAGGTCGTGTCGAGGGCGGGCGCCCGGTTGCCGGCGGCGTCGACGATGGCCGCGAGCGCCAGCGCCGGCGTCGCGAGGAGTTCCGGCTCGCCGCGGCGGTTGTCGACGAGCTCGCCGGCGGTGTCGGCGATGCGCACGAAGCGGGCGTTCGGAAACACCGCCGGGGAGCCGTAGCCGAGCTGGTAGTCGAGCTTGCGCCCGACCACCAGGACGACGTCGGCCTCGGTCATCGCCGCCGCCCGCATCGCCCCCACGGTGGCGGGATGCTCCGCCGGGACCAGGCCGCGGCTCTCCTGGGTGTCGAGGTAGACCGCGCCGAGGGCGTCGAGGAGGCGGACCAGCTCCGGCCCCGCCGACCTCGCGCCCCGGCCGCTCACCACCAGCGGGCGCTTGGCCGCCCACAGCACGTCGACGGCAGCGGCCACGGCGGCGGGATCCGGCGGCAGGACGCGCGGGGCCTTCGGCCGCATCCAGTCCTCCAGCACCAGTTGCGGCGGCACGTGGGCCCGCAGCACGTCGGTCGGGATCTCGACGTAGACCGGTCCCGGCTCGCCGAGGTCGCCCATGGCGCGGCTCACCGCCTCGTCGAGCTCGCGGATCACCTGGTCGGCGACGCGAGCGGTGCGGGACTGCCGGGTCACCGGCCGCATGATGTCGACGTGCGGGATGTCCTGGAGCGGGCCCAGATTGGCTTGCGGCCGGGAGGTGCAGCCGCCGATCAGCAGCACCGGCACCCGGGCGAGGGACGCGTTGGCGATGCCGGTGACGCAGTTGGTGACGCCGGGCCCGGCGGTGGCCATGCACACCCCGAGCTCGCCGGTCAGCTCGGCGTGGGCGTGGGCCATGTGGACGGCGGCGCCCTCGTCGCGCACGTCGACGATGCGGATTCCGAGGCGGGCGCAATGGTCCCAGATCGGCTGGATGTGGCCGCCCTGGAGCCCGAACACCCGGTCGACGCCCCGCGCCTTCAGGAAGCGGGCGATCCAGGCCGCGCAGGATTGCGCGTCCGCGTTGAGGTCCTGGACGGTCTGGGCCGGCTGGCTCATGTCGTTCCTCCCGTTGTGTCGTTTCTCTCTCCCTCGCGGGGAGGAGAGGCGTTCTGTTCTTCTAAAATCGACGGACGGCAGCGGCTACCGCTCCCCCTGCACCAGCCTCTCCTTCAGCTTGCGGTGCAGGTTCTTGCCGGTCGCGGTGCGGGGCATCTCGTCGTCCGCCATGAACGAGATCGTGCGCGGGCGCTTGAAGCCGGCGAGCCGGTCCCGGCACCAGCCGAGGATCTCGGCCTCGGAGGCCGCGGCGCCGTCGCGCAGCACGATCACCGCGTGGACGCGCTCGCCCCAGGTCTCGTCGGGCAGGCCCACCACCGCCACGTCGTGCACCGCCGGGTGGCCGCCGAGCAGCGCCTCGACCTCGGACGGGTAGATGTTCTCGCCGCCCGAGATGATCATGTTGCTCTTGCGGTCGACGAGGTGGATGAAGCCGTCCGCGTCGCGCCGGGCCATGTCGCCGACGGTGCAGTACTCGCCGCGGAAGGCCTCCTTCGTCTTCTCCGGCAGCTTCCAGTAGCCGTCGAACAGGTAGGGGTTGGAGCAGTAGAGCTCGCCCGCCTGCCCGTCCGGCACCTCGTTGCCGGCCTCGTCCAGGAGCCGGATCGGCGCCGAGCCGACGCATTCGCGGCCCACCGAGCCGAGCTTCGTGAACTGCTCGGGCGGATGCAGCATCGTCGCCCAGCCGACCTCGGTGGCGCCGTAGAGCTCGTAGAGCCCGGAATTGGGGAAGAACTCCATCACCGCCCGCTTGGTGTCGGGCCGGGCCGGGGCCGAGGAGATCATCAGGCGGGTGATGCGGGTGAGGTCGTAGCGCGCCCGCGCCTGTGGGCTCAGGGACAGCATCATGGCGTAGTGCGTCGGCACGAGCGAGGTGAAGCTCGCCCCGCCCTCGGCCAGCGCCCGCACGCAGTGCTCCGGATCGAAGCTCTTGCGCGAGTAGACGCTGGTGACGCCGCCGCAATAGCTGAACGCCCCGAAGAAGTAGAGCGAGTTGGCGTGGCACAGCGGCATGACCAGCAGGGCCGAGTCGCGCCGGTGGATGCCGAGCTCGATCTCGGTGATCAGCGACAGCATGGCGGCGCCGCGATGGCTGCGGATCGCTCCCTTGGGCCGGCCGGTCGTGCCCGAGGTGTACATCAGCATCCAGGGGTCGGCCGGATCCACCGCGATGCCCGGCTCGTCCTCGCGGCCGCCCGCGATCAGGTCCTCGTAGGACGTGTACCCCGCCGGGCAGGGCGCCTGCCCGAACCACACCACCCGCGCCTCCGGCAGCGGCAGGTCGGCGCCGATCTCCTCGACCGTGCCGGCGAGCTCGTCCTGCAGGATCAGGCCCGAGACCTCGGCATCCTCCAGGATGTAGCGCACCTCGGGGCCGACCAGCCGGAAGTTGATCGGCACCGCGACGAGGCCGGCCTTCGCCGTCGCGGCGTAGATCTCCAGCCACTCGACGCAGTTGTAGGCCAGCACCGCGACCCGGTCGCCCTTCGCCAGGCCGAGGCCGAGGAGGCCGTGGGCGAGGCGGCAGGCCCGGGCGTTCCACTGGCGGAAGGTCATCGCGCGCTCGAGGTCGCATGCGCCGATCCGGTCGGGCTGCAGGCGCGCCTGGACGGCGAGCATCTGCCCGGGCGTGAGCACATCCCTCATCGTCGTGATCCTCGCTGCTTCTTTCCTGCTCAGGCACGTGTGACCGCAAACGTCCGGCCGCACCTCCCTCCGGCGTCATTCCGGGGCCGCGAGAGCGGTGCCCGGACTCCAGAACCTCAGGTGAAGGAGACTGTCGCGGTACGCAGTCGGACTTGCCGAAGGTTGCTCGGTGCGTCTCGATTCCGGGCTCCGCTCTCGCGGTCCCGGAATGACGTGGTGGCTCTCAGTATCGCCGATGCGATCGAAGCACCCGCTTGGATGTCAGGTTCAGCCGATGTCGCCGGCGTATTTCTGCACCAGGGCCCAGGCCTCGGGCCCGAACTTCTCGCGCCACTGGCCGTAGAACTTCGTCGCTTTGAGCGCCGCCTGGAAGGCGCTCGGGTCGGTGGCGTTGAAGACGAGCCCCCTCCCCTCCAGCTCCTTCTGCATGTCGCGGTTGGCCTGGGCGATGTCGTCGCGCTCCTTGAGCGCCGCGGCGTTGAAGTGCTTGGCCAGGATCGCCTGCACGTCGGCCGGCACGCCGCGCCAGACCCGGCCGCTCGCCATCATCCAGAACCCGTCCCAGGCGTGGTTGGTGAGCGAGCAGTATTTCTGCACCTCGTAGAACTTGGCGAAGTTGATCAGCGCCAGCGGGTTCTCCTGCCCGTCGGCGATCTTGGTCTGCAGGGCCGAGTAGGCCTCGCTGAGCGGGATGCTGACCGGGGCGGCGCCGAGGGCCGAGAACATCGAGACCCAGAGCGGCACCACCGGCACGCGGATCTTGAAGTTCCTCAGGTCGGCCGGGCTCTGGATCGGCCTCGTGCTGGTGGTGATCTGCCGGAAGCCGTTGTCCCAGGTCGCCTCGAACGGCACCAGGTTCGCCTTCTCGATCGCCCGGCGGATGTAGCCGCCGACCTCGCCGTCCATCGCGGCCCAGACCTTGTCGTAGCTCGTGAAGGCGAAGCCGATGCCGGTGAGCGAGGTCGCCGGCACCAGGGTCGAGACGACGGTGCCGGGGAAGCTCGCGAGTTCGAGGGCGCCGGAGCGGATCTGGGACAGCATGTCCGAGTCGCTGCCGAGCTGGTTCGACGGAAACAGGCTGATCTCGACCGCGCCGTTGGTCTCCTTGGCGATCGCCGCGATCGCCTCCTTCAGCCGCACGTTCAGCGGGTGCGGGACCGGCAGGTCGGTGCCGAGCTTGAAGGTCAGCTTCGTGCCCTGCGCCAGGGCCGGCCGCGGGAGGCCGCCGGCCGTCAGCGTTGCGGCGGCCGCGAGGCCCGTGGCGAGCAGGTGGCGCCGGTGAAGTCCCGTCATGGCGTGTCTCCCTCGAGGAATTCCGGGGGCCGTCGATCCGGGTTCGTCCGCTCGCAGCCATTATTGAATTCGGAATTCGAATTTGGAATTCGGTATTGCATGAAGGCCCGGTTTGCGCAACACGTTTGTCACCAGTTCTGCGTGAGAGGGGTCCGGCCATGGCCGGCGAGACGGAAGCCCGCACCAGCGCGACGCGCCACCGGCTCGTCGAGCAGGTCTACGGAGCGATCTTCACCGAGATCACCGAGGGGCGGCTCGCGCCCAACACCCGGCTGATCCAGGACGAGCTGGCGGATGCCTACGGCGTATCGCGCCAGCCGGTACAGCAGGCGCTGCTGCTGCTGCGCAACCACGGCATCGTGCGGGACGCGCCCCGCCGCGGCCTGGTGGTGGCGCCCCTCGAGGCGTCGTTCGTGCGCAACCTCTACGAGGTCCGGGGCGTGCTGGAGGGCCTGACGAGCCGGCTCGCCGCCGAGCGCAACGCGGCCCGGGCCCGGCGGGACGGACCGGCCCTGGTCGCCGCCGGGCACGCGGCGGCGCAAGGCGGCTCGGTCGCCGAGTTGATCGCCGCCGACATCGCCTTCCACCGCTTCCTCGGGGAGATCGCCGAGAACCCGATCATCGTCGAGACCGCGGCACCGCACTTCAACCACCTGCAGCGGATCATGGGCGAGGTGCTGCGCGAGGACGAGGCGATGCCGCGCCGGATCTGGGACGAGCACGCCGCGATCCTCGACGCGGTGGCGGCGGGCGACGGCGAGGCGGCCGACCGCCTCTCGCGCCAGCACATCGCCCGGGCCGCCACGGTGTTCGTCGACCGCCTGCGCGCGCAGGAGAACGCCTCGGTCGCGGAGGCGCGCAGCCGGCGGGTGCAGCGCTAGAGCATTGTCCGATCGTCAGGCTCGTCCCCCCCCTTTCCGCGACAAGGAAGCGGCAGCACAGCACCATGACTGCCATCCCGACGGTCGACGATTCCCCGAGCATCCGCCAGATGATCCGGGCCGCGCTCGGCGCGGCCGGGCACACCATCATCGAGGCCAGCGACGGCGCAGAACGTCGGGCCTCGCGCCGTCAGCGGCCCGGCGCGCCGGCATGGTGCTCCAAGGCCTGGCCTCGACGGCAGCGCCGGGCTGACGCTAGAGAACCCGTCGCGCGCGGCGGACGAGCCGGGCGGCGGGGGCTGGCGATGCACCGAACCGACCATCCGGCCGCCCTCCCCGAGGCGGAGCGGCTTTGCCTCGCCTCCCTGCACGCGGGCAGCAGGACGCTGCGAGCCGCGCGGGCCGTGGCCGAGCGGTTCCCGAGCCGCCACCTGACGATCGTCGCGGATCCGCGCGCGGCCGACATCGTGCTCTACCTGGAGGACGGTTACGTCGGGCTCACGGATCTGCCGGAGCTGATCCGGAGGGTCTCGGCGGCGCGCGGGGCGCAGCACGTCCTGTTCTCGGAGAGCGACTGGCCCTTCCCCGTGCTGCCCGGGGCGTTCCCGTCGCTGACCCGGCCGGCGCCCTGGGCCGATGGCTGGGCCTACCTGATCGACCTGCCCCTGCGGCTGCCGGCCGGGGCGCAGCCCGGACCCTCGGCCCCCCGGCACCTGTTCTCGTTCCTCGGCCGGGTCGAGACCCATCCGGTCCGCGCCGCGGTCATGCACCTCGACGGCCCCGGCACACCCTGCCTCGACCTCGCCACCGCGCCACAGCGCCACAGCGCCACAGCGCCTGGCCGGCTTCGATCTCACACGCTCCTACGTCAACCTGATCCGCGATTCGCACTTCGTGCTCTGCCCGCGCGGCTTCGGCGCCTCCAGCATCCGGATCTTCGAGGCAATGTGCCTCGGGCGGGCGCCGGTCATCATCGGCGACGCCTGGACCCGGCCGCCGGGGGCCGACTGGGAGCGCTTCTCGGTCCGGGTCGCCGAGGACCAGGTCGCCGAAATCCCGGAGCGCCTCGCGGCGCTGCGGGAGCAAGCCCCCGCCATGGGGGCGCTCGCGGCCGAGACTTTCCGGGCGCTCTACGCGCCGGAGGTCTTCCTCGACCGGCTGGTGACGTTCCTGACGGAGAGGCACGCGGGCGCGCCCGCCACCGTCACCGGCCTGCTCGCGCGGGCCGTGGCCGCGGCAGGCACGCGGGAGTTCAGGACGCTCGCCCACCAGATCGTTCGCCATCGTCCCTAGCTGTCTGGTTGTGAGCCTCCTTGGCGTCGGCAGCAACCTTGAGCGCCCGGTCCAGGGCGGCGGGATTAGCCTTCTTGGCTGCTGCACGAGCCAGCGCAGGCTTGTCCTTCAGACCCTGGCCCGAGCACTTCGCGGCGGCCTTCGCGCGGCGCCTCGACAGGCTCTGCACGATCGCGGTCAAGGAGGCGGAGGACGGCGACGTCGTGCGCCCTGGGCCGGGCGCTGATCGCGCCCGGCACATGCTGCTCCAGCGCGGCGGCGGCCGCTACCAGGTCGCGATCAGGAACGACCCGCCGGTCTACCGCCACCGCCCCTCCGCCTACGTGCTTTTTCGCTCGGCGGCCCAGGCGGCGGGGGCAATGTGCTGGGCATCATCATGACCGGGATGGGCGACGACGGGGCGGCCGGCCTCCTCGAGATGCGGCGGGCCGGCGCCCATACGGTAGCGCAGGACGAGGCGAGCTGCGTCGTCTTCGGCATGCCGCGGGAAGCGACCGCGCGCGGCGCCGCCGCGAAGGTGCTCGGCCTAGACCTCCTGGCCGGCAAGATCCGGCGCTTCGCCGCCGCCTCGCACCCGCGGGAACTGACCTGAGAGCCTGATCGATCGGCTCTCGAGAATTCATCTTCAACAGGTCATTCCGGGGCCGCGCAGCGGAGCCCGGGAGCCAGAACCGCTGAAGAGTCAGGAAGAGGCGGCGCTCGCTCCGCTTTCCCCTCTACCACCTGTGCGTCTAGATTCCGGGCTCCGCTGCGCGGCCCCGGAATGACCCTGGGGTTTAAACACAGCCAGAGACGGTCAACAGGTCTTCTGGATGCCGGCTCGGCCGCCCCGAAGGGCCGAACGGCCGCGTCCGACATTGTCCCGAACCCCGCCGGCGGCGCGGGCCCGGGTTGCCGGAGGCGACTGGGTCGCGCGTGCTTAGGCCCGTCGCCCGCCCTCACCCGCGGGGGAACGCCCTCGCGGCCCCAACCGCCAGGGAGACCCGGTCGCCGGGCTCGTAGACCTCGGTCACCTTCACCTCGACCGGGGCCTCGGCGCCGTCGAGGAGGATCTCCGCCACGGTGCCGCGGCCGGTGCGACGCCACTCGCGCACGGTGCCCGGCAACGTGCCGGGCCCCTGCCCGATCGTGAGGTCCCAGGGGCGCAGGCAGAGGTCCACGGGCCCTTGCGGCCAGCCGGCCTCCGCGGCGATGACCGTCCGGCCGGCGACGCGCACCTGGCCGTCGACCACCTCCGCCGGCAGGCGGGCCGTCTCGCCGACGAAGGACATCACGAAGCGCGAGGCCGGATGGTCCTGCACCTCGTGCGGCGCGCCGACCTGCTCGATGCGGCCCTTGTTGAGGATCGCGATCCGGTCGGCGAGTTCGAGCGCCTCGTCCTGGTCGTGGGTGACGAAGATCGTGGTCTGGCCGGTCTCGCGGTGGATCTCGCGCAGCCAGCGCCGGAGATCCTTGCGCACCTGGGCGTCGAGCGCCCCGAACGGCTCGTCGAGGAGCAGCACCGAGGGCTCGACGGCGAGCGCCCGGGCGAGCGCCACCCGCTGGCGCTGGCCGCCGGAGAGCTGGCCAGGATAGCGCTTCGCGAGGTCGGGCAGCTGCACCAGCTCGAGCAGGCGCTCGACCCGGCGCCGGATCTCGTCTTCCTTCGGGCGGTGGGCCCGGGGGCGCGAGCGCAGGCCGTAGGCGATGTTCTCGAACACCGTCAGGTGACGGAAGAGGGCGTAGTGCTGGAACACGAAGCCGACGCCGCGGCGCTGGACCGGGATGTCGGTGGTGTCCTGCGAGCCGAAGAACACCCGGCCGCCATCCGGGATCTCGAGGCCGGCGATCACGCGCAGGAGCGTGGTTTTCCCTGAGCCCGAGGGACCGAGCAGCGCCAGGAGCTCGCCGGGCTCGATCGCCAGGCTGACGCCCTCGAGGGCGGCCGGCCCGTGGCCGCCGTAGCTCTTGACGATGCCGTCGACCCGCACCGACGTGCCGGCATGGCGCAGCCGCTCGGGAGCGGCGGCCTCGATCGGCCGCGCGCCTGCGTCGCGGCGGAGGGACAGGGCGTCCGTGGGGGCGAATCCTGCCGTCATCTCAGTGGGCTCCGCGTCCGGCCAGCGCATCCGCGTGGCGCCATTCGAGGAAAGTCTTGCCCGCCAGGGTGACGAGCGCGAGGAGCGCCAGCAGCGAGGCGATCCCGAACGCCGCCACGTAGTTGTACTCGTTGTACAGGATCTCGACGTGCAACGGCATGGTGTTGGTCAGACCTCTGATGCGACCCGACACGACCGAGACCGCGCCGAACTCGCCCATCGCTCGGGCGTTGCACAGCAGCACGCCGTAGAGCAGGGCCCAGCGCACATTGGGCAGCGTCACGGTCCGGAAGACCCGCCAGGGGCTCGCCCCGAGGGTCAACGCGGCCTCCTCGTCGGTGGTGCCCTGGTCCTGCATCAGCGGGATCAGCTCGCGGGCCACGAACGGGAACGTGACGAACATCGTGGCGAGCACGATGCCCGGCACGGCGAAGATGATCTCGATCCCGTGGCGCTGCAGGAACGGCCCGAACAGGCCCTGCGCGCCGAAGATCAGCACGTAGATCAGGCCCGCCACCACCGGCGAGACCGAGAACGGCAGGTCGATCAGGGTGATCAGCAGGTTGCGGCCGCGGAAGTCGAACTTCGCGATGGCCCAGGAGGCGCACAGCCCGAAGACGACGTTGAGCGGCACCGCGATCACCGCGACGAGGAGCGTCAGGCGGATCGCCGCCTGGGCGTCGGGCTCGGCGAAGGTGTCGAGGTAGGAGCCCAGGCCCTTGCTCAGCGCCTCGACGAACACCACCGCGAAGGGCAGGAGCAGGAACAGGGTCAGGAACGCCACCGCCGCGAACGTCAGGGCGATGCGGACCGGGCGCGGCTCGGTCAGGGCGGCGTGGGCCCCGCCGGACCCGCGGGCCGCGGGTCCTCGGACGGACGGAACGGTGGTCTCAGACATGCCCGAACCTGCGGCGGCTGAAGTCCTGCACCAGGTTGATGGCGAGGAGCGCGGCGAAGGACATCAGCAGCATCACGGCCGCGATGGCGGTGGCGCCGGCGTAGTTGAACTCCTCGAGCTTGATCACGATCAGCAGGGGCGCGATCTCCGAGACGTAGGGAAGGTTGCCGGCGACGAAGATCACCGAGCCGTACTCGCCGACCGCGCGGGCGAAGGCGAGAGCGAAGCCGGTGAGCATCGCCGGGATCAGGGGCGGCAGGATCACCGTGACGAGGGCGCGGAACCGCGAGGCGCCGAGGATCGCCGCCGCCTCCTCGCTCGACCGGTCGATCTCGGCCACCAGCGGCTGCACCGTGCGGACGCAGAACGGCAGGCCGACGAAGACCAGCGCCACCAGGATGCCGAGCGGCGTGTAGGCGACCTTGATGCCGAGGGCCATCAGCGGCTCGCCGATCCAGCCGTTCGGGGCGTAGAGGCTGGCGAGCGCGATGCCCGCCACCGCCGTCGGCAGGGCGAAGGGCAGGTCGACGAGGGCGTCGATGATCCGCCGGCCGGGAAAACGGTAGCGGGTCAGCACCCAAGCGATCAGGAGCCCGAACACCGCGTCGATCGCGGCCGCCGCGATCGACAGGCCGAACGAGGTCTTGAGCGCCGCGAGGTTGCGGTCGTCGGTGACGAGCGCCCACAGCCCCGCAGGGCCGACGCTGGCGGCGCGCAGGAGCAGCACCGCGAGCGGCAGCAGCACCAGGAGCGTCAGGTAGGTGAGGGTGATCCCGAAGGTGAGGCGGAAGCCCGGCAGCGCGCTCGGGCGGCGGAAGCGGGCGGGCGCCGCGGCCCGCCCCGCGGGCAGGGCCGCGGCGTCGCTCATTATTGACGGGCCTTCAGGATGGCGTCGAAGACGCCGCCGTCGTCGAAGTGGGTCTTCTGCGCCTTGGCCCAGCCGCCGAAGGTGTCGTCGATGGTGACGAGCTTCAGCTTCGGGAACCGCGCCAGGTCCTCCTTGGCGGCCGCGGACTCGTCGCGGGGCCGGTAGAAGTTCTTGGCGATGAGGCGCTGCGCCTCGGGGGTGTAGAGGAACTGCAGGTAGGCCTCGGCCTGCTTGCGGGTGCCCTTCTGGTCGACGTTGGCGTCGATGAGGGCCACAGGCGGCTCGGCCAGGATCGAGAGCGAGGGCACGACGATGTCGAACTTGCCCTTGCCGAACTCCTCGTCCGCCAGGAACGCCTCGTTCTCCCAGGCGATCAGCACGTCACCGAGGCCGCGCTGCACGAAGGTGGTGGTGGCCCCGCGGGCGCCGGTGTCGAGCACCGGCACGTTCTTGAACAGGGCGGTCACGAAGTCCTTGGCCTTGGCCTCGTCGTTGCCGTTCCTGGCCAGCGCGTAGGCGTAGGCGCCGAGGTAGTTCCAGCGGGCGCCGCCCGAGGTCTTCGGGTTCGGGGTGATGACCTGGATCCCCGGCTTCACCAAGTCGTCCCAGTCCTTCACGCCCTTCGGGTTGCCCTTGCGGACCAGGAACACGATGGTCGAGGTGTAGGGCGTCGAGTTGTGCGGCAGGCGCGTCTGCCAGTCGGCCGGCAGCTTCTTCGAGCGGGCAGCGATGGCGTCGATGTCGCTGGCGAGCGCCAGGGTCACGACGTCGGCGGGCAGCCCGTCGATCACCGAGCGGGCCTGGGCGCCCGAGCCGCCGTGGGAGGCCCGCACCGTCACGGTCTCGCCGGTCTTGGCCTTCCACTCCTTGGCGAAGGCGGCGTCGATCGCCCGGTACAGCTCCCGGGTCGGGTCGTAGGAGACGTTGAGGAGGGCCTGCGCCCGCGCCGGGGCGGGCGCGCCGGCGAGCGCCAGGAGCGAGGCCCCGGCGGCGAGCGCCAGGGACGAGCCGCGGAAGAGCCGCCGCAGGGAGCCGAGCAGGCCGCCGCGGGCGGGCGCCGCCGGGGCGTCAGCCTTCACCTCGGCCGTGCCGCCGCCCTGCGGGGCCGGCTGCGGCGCCTGGACCAGGCCCATCGCCGCCGTGTCGGTGGTGTCCCGGTCGATCAGGATCAGGCTGCCGGTGTCGCGGTTGTGGCGGTAGGCGTCGACCGCGACCTTGCGGTCGAGGGTCAGGGTCACGTCGCCGATGTCGTTGACGCTCAGGGATTCCGCCGGGACGCCCTGGCCGGTCTCGGTGTCGATGCGCGCGCGCACCGACTCCACGACGGCGTTGGCCGTCACGGTGCCGACCTTGGCGAGGTAGGCCGCCCCCGGCTTCAGCTCGGTCTCGTTGGTCCAGAACAGCCGGACCTCGAGCCGGTCGCTCACCAGCGGAGGCCGGCCGGCGGCCGCGATCACGGCGCCCCGGGAGGCGTCGACCTCGTCGGCGAGCACCAGCGTCACGGCCTGGCCGGCGATGGCCCGGTCGAGGTCGCCGTCGGCGGTGAAGATCCGGGCGACCGTGGACGGGGTGCCGGACGGGGCCACCAGCACGGCGTCGCCGGGCGCCACCGAGCCGGAGGCGATCAGGCCCGCGAAGCCGCGGAAGTCGGAGTTCGGCCGGTTGACCCACTGCACCGCCATGCGGAACGGGGCGACCTCCTCCTCGACGTGGGCCGGCACCTCCTCGAGGTACTGCAGCAGCGGCGCCCCGGTGTACCAGGGGGCGGCGGCGCCCGGCAGCACGACGTTGTCGCCGTTCGCCGCCGAGAGCGGGATGCCGGTGACGTCGGTGAAGTGCAGGCCGGCCGCGAAGGCCTGGAACTCGGCCACGATCGCCTCGAACCGGCTCTCCGACCAGCCGATCAGGTCCATCTTGTTGACCGCCAGGACGACGCGGCGGATGCCGAGCATCGAGACCAGGAGGGCGTGGCGCCGGGTCTGCGGGCTCAAGCCCTTGCGGGCGTCGACGAGCAGCACCGCGACCTCGGCGGTCGAGGCGCCGGTCGCCATGTTGCGGGTGTACTGGACGTGGCCGGGGGTGTCGGCGACGATGAACGAGCGCCGCTCGGTCGAGAAGAACCGGTAGGCGACGTCGATGGTGATGCCCTGCTCGCGCTCGGCCTGGAGGCCGTCGACGAGGAGCGCGAGGTCGAGCTCACCCCCCCGCGTGCCGTGGCGGCGCGAGTCGCGCTCGAGGGCGCTGACCTGGTCGTCGAAGATCTGCTTGGTGTCGTGCAGCAGGCGCCCGATCAGGGTCGACTTGCCGTCGTCGACGGAGCCGCAGGTGATGAACCGCAGCACCTCCTTGCGCTGATGGGCAGCGAGAAAAGCCTCGTAGCCGAAGGCGCGGGTGGATTGGTGCACGGTCATCAGAAGTAGCCTTCCTGCTTCTTGCGCTCCATGGCGCCGGCGCC
>NZ_LABY01000128.1 GCF_001043975.1 Methylobacterium variabile | reverse complement strand
GCCGCGCCCGGGCCGAGCCGCCGCCCCCGCGCTACTCCGCGCCGGTGCGCAAGGCCCTCGACGTGCTCGGCCTCGACGAGAACGCCGACGCGGCGGCCATCAAGGCGCAGTACAAGGTGCTGGTGAAGCGCTTCCACCCCGACGCCAACGGCGGCGACCGCTCGTTCGAGGACCGCCTGCGCGACATCATCCGGGCCCACGACACCCTGCGGGCCGCCGGCCTGTGCTGACCGGCCCGCAACGGGGCCGGAACCCCGCCCCGCGACAGGGCGGCAGGTGCATCGTCCGAGGGGCACGGATCTCGCATCCCTGATCCGCCGCGGGAGGGACTCGAAACGCGCCGCCTTGCCCATATATCCGGGTCAG
This sequence comes from Methylobacterium variabile, assembly GCF_001043975.1. GTDB lineage: Bacteria > Pseudomonadota > Alphaproteobacteria > Rhizobiales > Beijerinckiaceae > Methylobacterium > Methylobacterium variabile. The sequence goes on along the minus strand of NZ_LABY01000128.1, from coordinate 25,963 downwards.
GCACGTTTGCGCCGGCTCCCCCCGCAGATTAAGGACATGCGGCGCCCGCCGGTCACCCCGCGCCGTCGCGACATTCGCAGGACCGCCCATGGAGGGACAGGCCTGCCCCGACGAGGCTCCGAATGCTTTCTGAAGACACGCCACCCGCTCTCCCGGATACGACCGTCTCGGTGCGCAAGGTGTTCGGGATCGACACGAACCTCGAGGTGCCGGCCTTCTCCGCCACCGACGAGCACGTTCCGGATCTCGATCCCGACTACCTGTTCGACCGCGAGACCACGCTGGCGATCCTGGCGGGCTTCGCCCGCAACCGTCGGGTGATGATCACGGGCTATCACGGCACCGGCAAGTCCACCCATATCGAGCAGGTCGCCGCGCGCCTGAACTGGCCCTGCGTGCGCATCAACCTCGACAGCCACGTCTCGCGCATCGACCTCGTCGGCAAGGACGCGATCGTGCTGAAGGAGGGCAAGCAGGTCACCGCCTTCCAGGACGGCATCCTGCCCTGGGCGCTGCAGAACAACGTGGCGCTGGTCTTCGACGAGTACGATGCCGGCCGGCCGGACGTGATGTTCGTGATCCAGCGGGTGCTCGAGGTATCGGGCCGCCTGACGCTCCTCGACCAGAAGCGGGTGATCCGCCCCCATCCCGGCTTCCGCCTGTTCGCCACCGCCAACACGGTCGGCCTCGGCGACACCTCGGGCCTCTACCACGGCACCCAGCAGATCAACCAGGGCCAGATGGACCGCTGGTCGATCGTCACCACGCTCAACTACCTGCCGCACGACCGCGAGGTCGACATCGTGCTCTCCAAGGCGCCGCACTACCGCGGCGAGGGTGGGCGCGACATCGTCAACAAGATGGTGCGGGTGGCCGACCTCACCCGCAACGCCTTCATCAACGGCGACCTGTCGACCGTGATGAGCCCGCGCACGGTGATCACCTGGGCCGAGAACGCCGACATCTTCAACGACATCGGCTTCGCCTTCCGGGTCACCTTCCTCAACAAGTGCGACGAGCTGGAGCGGGCGCTGGTGGCCGAGTTCTACCAGCGCTCCTTCGGCAAGGAGCTGCCCGAGAGCGCGGTCAACGTCGCGCTGAGCTGATCCGCTCGGGAGGTCGTCCGAAGGCGGACCCGGTCCTGCTGCCCGCGCGAGCGCCGTCGTAGGGCTGGACCCGCCGGAGGACGATGCTGATTTCCGGGCGCTCGCGCAGAGTCCGGTGCTGCGCCCCTTCGACCTCGACTCGCTGAAGAAGTAGCCCCGCATGTCCATCTCCAACCGCAAGCCCGGCGAGAAGCGCGAGTCCGTCGCCGAGCCGCTGAAGCGCTCGGTGGCCGGGACGCTGCGGGCCATCGCCCGCAAGGCCGAGATCGAGGTCACCTTCGCGACCGACCGGCCGGCGCTCACCGGCGACAAGGCCCGCCTGCCCGAGCCGCCGCGCAAGCTCTCCCCCGGCGACGTCGCGATCCTGCGCGGCCACGCCGATTCGATGGCGCTCCGCCTCGCCTGCCACGACAACGCCGTGCACCGGCGCCTCGCGCCCGAGAACGCCGCCGCCCGCGCGGTCTTCGACGCGGTCGAGCAGGCCCGGGTCGAGGCGATCGGCTCGCGCCGGATGGCCGGTGTGGCCGGCAACCTCACGGCGATGCTGGAGGACCGCTACCACCGGGGCGGCAAGTACGAGGAGATCACCGACCGGGCCGACGCCCCCCTCGAGGACGCCGTCGCCCTGATGGTGCGCGAGCGCCTGACCGGCCAGGCCCCGCCGCAGGCCGCGCAGCGCATCGTCGGGCTGTGGCGCGAGTTCATCGAGGACCGGGCCGGGCGCAACCTCGACGGGCTGCTCGGCAGCCTCGAGGACCAGCGCGCCTTCGCCCGCTCGGTGCGCGACCTGCTCTCCTCCCTCGACATGGCGGACGAGGCTCCCCTCGACCCCGACGACGAGGAGAACGACGACGAGAACGAGGCCGAGTCCGACGAGCAGCAGGCCGGCGAGGGCGAGGCCGAGCAGCAGAGCCAGGGCGACCGCGCCGAGATGGAGATCTCGGACGAGGCCTCCGACGAGATCGAGGAGGGCGCCACCGAGGCGGCCGACGCGCCCTCGGGCGAGCTGCCGGAGGATGCCGAGGACGCCGACTCGGAGGAGGCCTCCGAATCGTGGCGGCCGCCGGGCCCGCGGGCGAACGAGCCCCGCGGCCCGGACTACAAGGTCTTCTCGCAGAAGTACGACGAGGAGATCCACGCCGAGGACCTCTGCGACGCCGACGAGCTGGCGCGCCTGCGCTCCTACCTCGACAAGCAGCTCGCCCATCTCCAGGGCGTGGTCGGCCGCCTGGCCAACCGCCTGCAGCGGCGCCTCCTCGCCCAGCAGAACCGCGCCTGGGAGTTCGACCTCGAGGAAGGCCAGCTCGACCCGGCGCGGCTGGTGCGGGTGGTGATGGATCCGTTCCAGCCCCTCTCCTTCAAGCAGGAGAAGGACACCAACTTCCGCGACACGGTCGTCACCCTGCTCCTCGACAATTCGGGCTCGATGCGCGGCCGGCCGATCACCGTGGCGGCGACCTGCGCCGACATCCTGGCCCGCACGCTCGAGCGCTGCGGCGTCAAGGTCGAGATCCTGGGATTCACCACCCGGGCCTGGAAGGGCGGGCAGTCGCGGGAGGCCTGGCTCCAGGCCGGCAAGCCGCCGACCCCGGGCCGCCTCAACGACCTGCGCCACATCGTCTACAAGTCGGCCGACGCGCCGTGGCGCCGGGCGCGCAAGAACCTCGGGCTGATGATGCGCGAGGGCCTGCTCAAGGAGAACATCGACGGCGAGGCCCTGGACTGGGCCCACAAGCGCCTGCTCGGGCGGCCCGAGCAGCGCCGGATCCTGATGGTGATCTCCGACGGCGCCCCGGTCGACGACTCGACCCTGTCGGTCAACCCGGGCAACTACCTCGAGCGGCACCTGCGCTACGTGATCGACGAGATCGAGACCCGCTCGCCGGTGGAGCTGCTCGCCATCGGCATCGGCCACGACGTCACCCGCTACTATCGCCGGGCCGTCACCATCATCGACGCCGAGGAGCTCGGCGGCGTGATGACCGAGAAGCTCGCCGAGCTGTTCGACGAGGATGCCGGCACGCTGCCGGTGCGCCGGATGGCGGCGGGCGGGCGCCGCTGAGGCGCCCTCTCCGGTCGGTCGCGCGGCCTATCTGCGCGCCCGACCCATGCGATAGACACCCATGCGAAAAACCCCCGGGCGCCGACGGCGCATCCGGGGGTTTTTCGTGATCGTCCATGGCGAGGGAGGCGCCAGCGCCTCCCGGAGAAGCGTCAGGCCGCCGCGGCGAGCTTCTTCTCGATCTCGCGCTTCAGCAGGCGGGCGTTCTGCGACAGGTCGGTCTCGCCGGCCTTGACCAGGAACGCGTCGAGGCCGCCGCGGTGCTCGACCGAGCGCAGGGCGTTGGCCGAGATGCGCAGGCGCACGGAGCGGCCGAGCGTGTCGGAGAGCAGGGTGACGTTGCACAGGTTCGGCAGGAACCGGCGCTTGGTCTTGCGGTTCGAGTGGCTCACGAGGTGGCCGGTGAGCACCGCCTTACCGGTGAGCTCGCAGCGACGCGACATGGTCTTGTATCCTCAACTGGTCGTCGTTCGGAGAGGGACCACGCAACGCGAGAGCCGGGCGTGCACCGCACCCCGGCGGAAACCGGACCCCGCGAAGTCCCTGGAAAGCACGCGCCTATAGAGGTGTCGGGCCGGTCTCGTCAAGGCGCAGGCTCGGGATCAGGGCGGGACGACGGCGGGAGGCGATGGGCCACGGGCGGGCGGGCGAGACGATCCGTTAACCCTAACCACGTCACGATAGGGCCTGATTTCGCCCGCTTCATCGACGGCGGGTGTCGGTGATCGAGATCGGTTCCTCCATGCGTGCCACGGCCCTCCCCAAGGCCTCCTCGACGAAGGCATCCCCCTCGACGAAGGCCCTCCTCCCGTTCGCCCTCGCGGCCGGGCTCGCCTTCCCGGCCGGCGAGGCGGCTCAGGCCGCGCGGAGTCGCGCGCCGAAAGCCGGCGAGACCTCCGTCACGGTCGATTACGGCATCATGCTGGCCGGCGTGCCGATCGGCACCGCGCAGGTGACGGGTGCGGTCGAGGGCCAGCGCTACACCATGAACGTCAGCGCCCGCCTCACCGGGCTCGTCGGGGCGATCACCGGGGGTTATGGCTCGGCCCGGGCGAGCGGCACGGTGACAGCCCGGCCGGTGCCGGCGGCCTTCGCCCTCGCCTCCCACAGCGCCAGCGCCTCGATCACCGTGCGCATGGCGCTGGCCCGCGGCAACGTGGTCGCCTCCGACATCGCCCCGCCGCTCGTGCCCGACCCCGAGCGCGTCACCGTCAGCGAGATCCACAAGCGCGGCATCATCGATCCGGCGAGCGCCCTGATGATGCCGGCGCAGGGGCGCGGCGATCTCACTGACCCGCAGAACTGCAACCGCACCATCCCGGTCTTCGACGGCGCGAGCCGGTTCAACGTGGTGCTGAGCTACGCCGAGACCCGCAGCGTCGAGAAACCCGGCTATGCCGGCCCGGTCCTCGTCTGCAACGCGCGCTACCAGCCGATCGCCGGCCACCGGGCGGACCGGCCGGGCGTGAAGTTCATGGAAGACAACACCGAGATGTCGGTGTGGCTCGCCCCCGTCGAGGGCGCGAGGGTCCTGCTGCCCCTGCGCATCGCCGTGCGCACCCAGCTCGGGCTCAACATCATCGAGGCGACGCGCTGGTCGCGCAGCGGCCAGGGTCCGGACGCGGTCGCGCAGGCCGCGGCGCAGGCTCCGGAGACGCCGATGGACGGGCGCTGACGCCCGATGCGCCGGCTCGCCCTCCTGCCCCTCCTGCTGCTCGCGCCGCTCCCGGCGCTCGCGAACGGACCCGATTGCGGCGGCGACGCCTACTCCTCCGCCCGGATCGGACCGAACCCGCCGGGCCCGCTCACCGCCGTGCCGGACACCCTCTGCGCCGACCTCGAGGAGGTGCCGCGGGCCGGAACGCGCATCGAGATCTACGGCACGGGCGCGCCGTACCCGCCGCCGTATGGCGATCGCCTCGCCCCCACCCCATATGGGGGGAGGCCGCCACTCGGGCCACGGCCGCGGGGCGGACGCGACCCGGAGCGCTGACGGGGTCGCGCGACGGTCCCGGCGCCGGGCTCGGGATGCGGCGGCCCCCGCCGGAGCTCCTTGCCGGGAGCATCTCCTTGCCAAGAGCATCTTCCCCCCGAGGATCTTGGCCCCGAGGATCTTGCCCAGCCCGATGACGCGCCGTTCCCTCTCACCGCAGGCCCGCTTGCGCGGCGCCACGGCGGTGCTCGGTCCCACCAATACCGGCAAGACCCACCTCGCCATCGAGCGGATGCTCGGCCATCCGACCGGGATGATCGGCCTGCCGCTGCGCCTGCTCGCCCGCGAGGTCTACCACCGCGTAGTCGAGCGGGTCGGGCCCGAGCGGGTCGCCCTCGTCACCGGCGAGGAGAAGATCAAGCCGAACCGACCGAGCTACTGGATCTGCACCGCCGAGGCGATGCCGCGGGACAACGCTGTCGATTTCGTCGGCATCGACGAGATCCAGCTCGGCGCCGACCGCGACCGCGGCCACACCTTCACCGATCGCCTGCTGCACCAGCGCGGCCGCGAGGAGACGCTGCTGATCGGCTCGGCCACGATGGGCCCGCTGGTCCAGTCGCTAATCCCGGGGATCCACATCACCACCCGGCCACGCCTGTCGCAGCTGAGCTTCGCCGGCAGCCGCAAGCTCTCCCGCCTGCCCCACCGCAGCGCCATCGTGGCCTTCTCGGCCGAGGAGGTCTACGCCATCGCGGAGCTGCTGCGGCGCCAGCGCGGCGGCGCCGCGGTGGTGCTCGGCGCCCTCTCGCCCCGCACCCGCAACGCCCAGGTCGAACTCTACCAGTCCGGCGAGGTCGACTACCTGGTGGCGACCGACGCCGTCGGCATGGGCCTCAACCTCGACGTCGACCACGTCGCCTTCGCGTCGAACCGCAAGTTCGACGGCACGCGCTTCCGCGACCTCTCCCCTTCCGAGATGGCGCAGATCGCGGGACGGGCCGGGCGCCACCTGCGCGACGGCACCTTCGGCACGACCGGCCGCTGCCCGCCGCTCGAAGCCGAGATGGTCGAGGCGCTGGAGAGCCACACCTTCGAGCCGCTGCGGATGCTGCAGTGGCGCAACCCCGACCTCGACTTCGGCTCGATCGACGCGCTGCGCCGCAGCCTCGCCGAGCATCCGACCGAGCGGGGACTGACCCGGGCGCCGACCGGCGACGACGAGGCCGCGCTCGAGCTCCTGGCCAAGGAGGACGATATCCGCGACTACGCCACCTCCCGCAACGCCGTCGAGCGGCTGTGGGCGGTCTGCGGCGTGCCGGACTACCGCAAGGCCCCGATCCAGACCCACGCCGACCTCATCGCCCAGCTCTTCCGCTTCCTGATGCGCGGCATGGCCGGGCGGATCCCGGTCGACTGGTTTTCCCAGCACGTCGCCATGGTCGACCGCACCGACGGCGACATCGACACCCTGTCCCAGCGCATCGCCCACGTGCGCACCTGGACGTTCGTGGCGAACCGCCCCGACTGGCTCGCGGACCCGGAGCATTGGCAGGGCGAGACGCGTCGGGTAGAGGACAGGCTGTCCGACGCCCTGCACGAGCGGCTGGCGAGTCGATTCGTCGATCGGCGCACCAGCGTGCTGATGCGGCGCCTGAGAGAGAATACCATGTTGGAAGCTGAGATCACCGCGGGCGGCGACGTGACGGTCGAGGGACAGCACGTCGGTCACCTGCACGGGTTCCAGTTCGTGCCGGATCCCGGCGCCGAGGGCCAGGAAGCCAAGACCCTGCGCAGCGCCGCCGAGAAGGCGCTGGCGAGCGAGATCGAGGCGCGGGCCGACCGGTTCGCCGCCGCGGCGGATGCGGCGCTGGTCCTCTCGAACGACGGCACGATCCGCTGGACCGGCAACCCGGTCGCCAAGCTCGTCCCGGGCGAGAAGCTCTACGCCCCGGGCCTGCGGCTGCTGGCCGACGAGCAGCTCACGGGCCCGGCCCGCGAGAAGGTCGAGGCGCGGCTGAGCGCCTGGCTCAAGGCCCACATCGTGCGCCTGCTCGGGCCCGCCCTCGAGCTCGAGGCCGCCGCCGACCTTACGGGGCTGGCCCGCGGCATCGGCTTCCAGGTCGCGGAGTCCCTCGGCGTGCTCGAGCGCGCCAAGGTGCTCAACGAGATGCGCAGCCTCGACCAGGAAGGCCGCGCGGCCCTGCGCAAGCACGGCGTGCGGTTCGGCGCCTACCACATCACCATGCCGGCGCTGCTGAAGCCCGCACCCCGCACCCTGGCGGCGCAGCTCTGGGCGCTGCAGAACGGCGGCCTCGATCAGCGCGGCCTCGACGAGATCGCGCACCTGGCCGGCTCCGGCCGCACCTCGATGCCGGTCGATCCCGAGATCGCCAAGGGCCTCTACCGCGCGGCCGGCTTCCGGGTCTGCGGCGGCCGGGCGGTGCGCGTCGACATCCTCGAGCGCCTAGCCGACCTGATCCGGCCCGCGATCGCCTACGTGCCCGGCACCACCCCCGGCGAGCCGCCCCCCGGCGCCGCCGACAAGGACGGCTTCGTGCCGACCGTGGGCATGACCTCGCTGGTCGGCTGCTCGGGCGAGGATTTCGCCTCGATCCTGAAATCCCTCGGCTACGTCGTCGACCGCCGGCCCGGCCCGGCCATCACCGTGCCGCTGCGCCCCGCCGCCCCGACCGTGCCGGTGCAGCCCGCGCCGAAGGCGGCGGAGGATGCGGGGACCGAGGCCGCGACGGCGACCGAGGCCGGCGAGCCCGAGGCCGCCGCGCAGCCGGAGATGGCGGGCGGCGAGGACCAGCAGACCGAAACGCCGGCCGAGCCCGAGGCCGTGATGGCAGAGGCAGCGAACGACGACGTCGCGCCGACGGGGGAGGCTCAGGCCGAGGTGGCCCCGGAGGCCGAGACGGCTCCCGAGGTCGAGGCGGCCGCGGAGACGGTGCAGACCGAGGCCGAGGAGCCCGCGACGCCGGCCGAAGAGGTCGCCGTCGAGGCGCCCGCCCCCGAGGAGACGGCTCCGGCGCAGGCCGAGGCGGAGGCTGCGCTGGTCGACGGCGGGGCCAATGAGGTCGCGCAGGCCGAGACGGCGGAGCCGGTCGCCGAAGCGGCTGCCGTGGACGCCCCGGTCGCCGAGGAGGCCGGCGAGCCCGCTGCGCCGGCAGAGCCGATCGTCATCGAGGTGTGGCGGATGCACCGTCACCAGCGCAACCACGCGCCGCGCCACCAGGGCCGCGGCCGCCCCCAGGGCGGTCAGCCGCAGCGCGACGGCCAGTCCCGGGGCTTCCCGCGGCAGGAGGGCGGCGAGGGCGCGCCAGCGGAGCAGCGCGCCCATCGCGGTCCCCGCGACGGCCAGCGCTGGGGCGACCGGCGCCCGGCGGAAGGCCGCCCCGCCGGCGAGGGCAACCGGGCCGAGGGCCGCTTCGAGGGCCGCGGGGCCGAGAACCGTGGCGGCGAGGGCCGCCGGGACGGCCGTCCGCCCCGCGGGCCCCATCCGGGCGGGCGCGAGGGTGGGCGTCCGCCGCAGGACCGGCGCGACGGCGCGCCCCGCAACGGCACGCACGACGCCCGTCCGCCCCGGCGCGAGCGCGCCCCGGACCCGGATTCCCCTTTCGCCAAGCTCCTCGCCCTCAAGGCGCAGATGGAGGCGAGGGACGGCGACAAGCGCTGACCCAGCATGCGCGCGGACCGGCAGCGTCTCGACAAGTGGCTGTGGTTCGCGCGTTTCGCCAAGACGCGCTCGCTCGCCGCGCGCCTGATCGAGGACGGCTTCGTGCGGGTGAACGGCCAGCGGGCCGACGCGCCCTCAAAGGCCGTGGCGATCGGGGACGTCGTCACCGTGGCGGCCCAGCACGTCACGGCGGCGGTGCGGGTGCGCGATCTCGGCATGCGCCGGGGACCGGCGCCCGAAGCCAGGCTGCTCTACGCCGACCTGTCGGCCGACGAGCCCGGCCCGGCGGGGGACGGCTGAAGCCTCCGGCGGAGCGCGAAAGCGTGACGCGAAGGCGACGCCACTCCGGCAACACACCACCCTTGCCCACGGGGCGGCTTGCAACCCCGCCCGCCCGGGTCTAAGGCCCCGGCCACATGCCCGGGCGCGCCGCGCGAGCCGCGCCCTTGCCCGCGCCCTTGCCTTCGAGGTTTCACCAGCCCATGACCTACGTCGTCACTGACAACTGCATCAAGTGCAAGTACATGGACTGCGTGGAGGTGTGTCCGGTCGACTGCTTCTACGAGGGCGAGAACATGCTCGTCATCCAGCCGGACGAGTGCATCGACTGCGGCGTGTGCGAGCCCGAATGCCCGGCCGAGGCGATCAAGCCCGACACCGAGCCGGGCCTGGAGAGCTGGCTGAAGCTGAACGCCGACATGGCCAAGAGCTGGCCCAACATCACCCAGAAGAAGGCCGCTCCCGCCGACGCCAAGGAGTGGGACGGCAAGCCGGGCAAGTTCGAGGCGCATTTCTCGGCCAACCCGGGCTCGGGCGACTGAGGCGCTCCCGGAGCGATCCCGCCGGCACCGCCGCGGGACCGCTGCCTGGGAGCCCTGCCCAGGATCCCTGCCCAGGATCCCTGCCCTTGCCGCATGGGAGGCCTGCGATCGCTCCGCCAAGCTGGTGAAACATGGTGCAGGGTGCCCGCGCGGCCACGCCGGGCGCCTGAATTTTTTTGATTTTAGGGCCTCTTCGTGCTAGGTTCCTGATCGCCGTCGCTTGCGTCCGACGTGCAGCCTTCGTCCACCGAGCGGGAATTTCATCGATGGGACGAGGCGGCATGCGATCAGCCGTGGTGGATCCAATGCGGTCCGCAACGCGTTCGGACGTTCCTTAGCTATGGTTGAACAGGGACTGACGGGCGCCCCTTCGGGACGTCCGGCAGGTGCGTATTTTTCGCCGGGCGCCCTGACCCGGATGAACGATCCGGTCGCGGACATTGCCGCGAACGGTGACCTGGAGGCCACCCCCGCATGACGACCGCCAAGAAGACGACAGCCGCCCGGCAGGGCTTCAAGACCGGCGAAGCGATCGTGTATCCGGCTCACGGCGTCGGCCGCATCACGGCCATCGAGGAGCAGGAGATCGCCGGCTACAAGCTCGAGCTGTTCGTGGTGTCGTTCGAGAAGGACAAGATGGTCCTGCGGGTCCCGACCGCCAAGGCGAACTCGGTCGGCATGCGCAAGCTCGCCGAGCCCGAGCTGGTCAAGAAGGCGCTCGACGTGCTCACCGGCCGCGCCCGGGTGAAGCGTACGATGTGGTCGCGCCGGGCTCAGGAGTACGAGGCGAAGATCAACTCCGGCGACCTGATCGCGGTCACCGAGGTGGTGCGCGACCTGTTCCGCTCCGACGCCCAGCCCGAGCAGTCCTACTCGGAGCGCCAGCTCTACGAGGCGGCTCTCGACCGGGTCGTGCGCGAGATCGCGGCGGTCAACCGGATCACCGACACCGAGTCCCTCAAGCTCATCGAGCAGAGCCTCGCCAAGTCGCCCCGCCGGGCCAAGAACGCCGAGGCGGACGCCGACGGCGAGGACCTGCAGGACGAGGCCGAGGCCGCCTGAGCGTCCAGGCCTCCTTCAACCCCCTGACGACCGAAAACCCGGCCCTGCGCCGGGCTTTCGCGTTTCGCGGCCACCCGCACAGCCGTCCCGGCCGCAACGTCATCGCGCCGGTCGCCGCGCCCGCGAGGAGATCGCGCCGCCCAGGATTTTTTCGCAATGCGGGAACCGCCCGGGTGGTCGCGCCGTTGTCGGAGGCCTTGCGGTGTATCGGGCGCGCACGCTGCTGCGCCTCGACCTCATCGCGACACACAGCGCTCACCAAAGCGGCGGAGGCGGGGATGGCGGAAATCGCAGGCATACGTCGGCAGTTCGTACGAGTTGCGATGGATGCCCCCTTCCTCGAGAGGGAAGAAGAGCGCGGCCTGGCTGTGCGCTGGAAGGACGACAGGGACGAGCAGGCCCTGCACCGGCTGATTTCCGCTCACATGCGGCTCGTGATCGCCCTGGCGGGCCGGTTCCGCCACTACGGCCTGCCGATGGCGGACCTCGTGCAGGAAGGCCATGTCGGCCTGATGGAGGCGGCCGCGCGCTTCGAGCCCGAGCGGGACGTGCGCTTCTCGACCTACGCGACGTGGTGGATCCGGGCTTCGATCCAGGACTACATCCTGCGCAACTGGTCTATCGTCCGCGGCGGCACCTCCTCGGCCCAGAAGGCCCTGTTCTTCAACCTCCGGCGCCTGCGGGCCCGTCTGATGCAATCGACCGACGAGCGCGTCGGCGACGAGATCCACCGCCGCATCGCCACCGCCATCGGCGTTTCCCGCGAGGACGTGGCGCTCATGGATGCGCGCCTCTCCGGCCCGGACATGTCGCTGAACGCGCCGGTCGGCGACGACGGCGAGGCCTCGGCCGAGCGGGTCGACTTCCTGGTCGACACCTCCCCCCTCCCCGACGAGACGGTGTCGGATGCCGTCGACGGCGAGCGGCGCCTGTCCTGGCTGCGCCAGGCACTCACCGTCCTGTCAGAGCGCGAGCTGCGCATCCTGCACGAGCGGCGCCTCGCCGAGGACCAGGCCACCCTGGAGGCCCTCGGGCACCGCCTCGGCATCTCCAAGGAGCGGGTGCGGCAGATCGAGAACCGCGCCCTGGAGAAGCTCCGCCGTGCCCTGGCCGAGCGCTTCCCGCAGTCGAATGCCGGCATGAGCGCCTACGTCTGAGCGGCCTTCGGGTCCGTCTCGGGCCCCACTTGTGCCGGCGACGCGCCGATCCGGGCAGACCGGCGCGCAGGCAAGATTACGGGCTGTGCACGATGTGGTCTGGCGCAGCTGACGGTCTCGCCGGTCGTCACCGCACCCAGGCGCGGCGGCAAATTGAGCAGGCGTCAGGCCGGGACGTGTGCGGCCACGACCGCACGGACCGGCGCCTCCGCCGCCCACGCGAACCGCGCCCCGTCCTCCAGGACGAGGGAGTCCGCCCGCAGCGACAGCCCGTTCCGCGTCAGGCGCCAGGATGCGCCCTCCGGCATCAACCGCACCGAGCGGGGCTCGGCGACCAGCCCCTCGCCGGTCGCCTTGAGACAGGCTTCCTTCACCGACCACAGTTCCAACGCACGCCGCGGCCGCGCCCCGGCCGGCAGGCCGCGGTAATCGGCGAGTTCCGCCGGGTGCATGAAGTGCGGCGCCAGGCTGACCCAGTCGACAGGGCGGGAAACGCCCTCGACGTCGACGCCGATCCGGCTCGTCACCGACAGTCCGACCGCGACCCAGCCGCCACCGTGGCTCAGGTTGAGGTCGAGGTCCGGCGCGTCGGGCAGGAACGGCCGGTCGCCCGCGTCCCGCGCCAGGACGACCTCGGCCGGGGCGCGGCCGAGCCAGGGGCCGAGCAGGTAGCGCAGCAGCCCGTGCGCCGCCTCCCGCTCCTGCCGGTCCCGCTCCTGCCGGAAACGGGCGATGCGCGCGGTCTCGTCCGGCGGCAGCGCCCGGCACGCCGCCGGCAGGTCCGCCACCGAGACGGCCGGCGCCGCCACAGCCAGCGCCCCGCCCGTGAACACGAGATCCGAGAGCCTCGTCATCGCCACCCGTCCGCTGCCCAGGTCGCGCTAAAGCACGGACCGGTGGCGGACGTCACGCCTCCTGCAGGTCGTACAGGGCCGCGAGCTCGGCCTCGTCCAGGGGAATGCCGCGGGGCGCCAGCTGCTCGGCGAGCTGGCGCGAGGCGAAGGCGATGAAGCTGCGGGTCTTGGCCGGCAGCAGCCGCGAGGTGGTGACGATGTAGACGGGGCTCGGCGTGCCCCGCCATTCCGGCAGCACCCGTTCGAGATCGCCGGATTCCACGTCCTGCTCGACGTCGATCGCCTGCAGCAGGGCGATGCCGTGGCCCGCCACGGCGAAGCGCCGGGCCATGCCCTGGCTGTTGCTGGAGACCGTGCTGCCGACCGTCACCGAGACGACCTCGTCGTCCCGTTCCAGCGGCCAGGCGATCGACGGGGCCGGCGGGCCGATCAGAATCGCCCGGTGGAGCACCAGCGCGGCCGGGGTCGCCGGCCGTCCGACGCGGTCCAGGTAGTCGGGAGCGGCGAACAGGCCGTTCTCGAGCTGCGCCACCTTGCGGGTGATCATCGAGGTCTCCCGCGGCGCCCCGACCGTCACCGCCAGGTCGTAGCCCTCCTGCGCGAGGTCGACGAGATGGGGCCACAGATCGATGTGCACCCGCACCTGTGCGTGGCGGAGCGAGAACTCCGCGGCGACGGCCGAGAGATGATGCAGCACCCACGGATCCGGCGGCACCGCGATCTTCAGGAGGCCGCTTGGCCCCTTCGCCTGCGCGATCAGCTCGTCGAAGGTGCGCTGGGCCTCCTCCACCAGCCGCGTCGCCTGCTCGTAATAGGCCTCGCCGTGCGGAGTCAGCACGAGCTTGCGGGTGGTCCGGTCGAGGAAGCGCAGGCCGATCGAGCTCTCGAACTGGGTGATGCGCCGAGAGAGGGACGAGATCGGCACATCGAGCGCCACAGCGGCCTGGCTGAAGCTCTTCCGCTTCGCGACCTCGACGAAGAGCGCCATGTCGCGAAGGACTTGCGGGTGGGCCAAGCGGGAACCTCCGGGCGGCGGACGGCGACGCCCGTCCCTGCGCCCCGCCTCTGATCGTCTAGATAATAATGTGCAACTCTAGATAAGGAAACCGTTTGCCGCCCCTGCGTCAGTTCGGTGACGGGAAAACAGGCCCGTTCGGTCGCTGCCCCAGTTGTGCGCCTGCAGCGGCGGAGGGACGCGGGCTCCTCAACCCCGACACGCACAACCGCCAACACAACCGATCACCCCGGCCGGGCGCACGGCCGGTTGACGCAAGGCATCCCGGCGGGGCAACACCGCGGCGCCGACGCGGACGACGAGGCGTCGGCGGACCGGAGTCCCGCATGTCTCATCCCGTCTCGCCGCTCGCGCCCAAGCACCAGCCGGACCTGCCGCCGATCGCCGGCGTGCGCCTCGCCACCGCGCAGGCCGGAATCCGCTACCGCGGCCGCACCGACGTGCTGCTGGTCCTGCTCGATCCGGGCACCCGGGCCGCCGGGGTGTTCACCCGCTCGAAATGCCCTTCGGCGGCGGTGGACTGGTGCCGCGAGACCCTGCGCGGCGGGATGCAGGCCCGCGCTCTGGTGGTCAATTCCGGCAATGCCAACGCCTTCACGGGCCTCAAGGGCCGGGAGTCTGTGCGCCTCACCGCCGAGATCGCCGGAAAGGCGGCGGATTGCGCACCCGGCGAGGTCTTCATCGCCTCGACGGGCGTGATCGGCGAGCCCCTCGACGCCACGAAGTTCGACGGCGTGCTGGCCGAGTGCGCCGGCCGCACCGGCCCGGACGCGGCCCGGTGGACCGAGGCCGCCCGGGCGATCATGACCACCGATACCTTCCCGAAGCTCGCGACCCGCCGGGTGCGGCTCGGCGAGGCCGAGGTGACGCTCAACGGCATCGCCAAGGGCGCCGGGATGATCGCCCCCGACATGGCGACGATGCTCTCCTTCGTGTTCACCGACGCCGACCTGCCGGCCCCGGTGCTGCAGGGGCTCCTGACCCGCGGCGTCGCCAAGAGCTTCAACTGCTGCACGGTCGACGGCGACACCTCGACCTCCGACACCCTGATGCTGTTCGCCACCGCCAAGGCCGGCAACGCGCCGGTGGACTCGGTCGATGACCCGCGCCTCGCGCTCTTCGCGGCAGCGCTGGACGATCTCCTGATCGAGCTCGCGCAGCTCGTCGCCCGGGACGGCGAGGGCGCGCGCAAGTTCGTGACCGTCGAGGTCGGGGGCGCCGCCGACGACGCCTCCGCGCACCGCATCGCGATGTCGATCGCCAACTCGCCGCTGGTGAAGACCGCCGTCGCCGGCGAGGACGCCAACTGGGGCCGGGTGGTGATGGCGGTCGGCAAGGCCGGCGAGCCCGCCGACCGCGACCGGCTGGCGATCTGGTTCGGCGACGTGCGGGTCGCCGTCGAGGGCGCCCGCGATCCCGGCTACGACGAGGAGGCCGCCTCCGCGGCGATGCGCGGCGACGCGGTGACGATCCGGGTCGATCTCGGCCTCGGCGCCGGCACCGCCCGGGTCTGGACCTGCGACCTGACCAAGGCCTACGTCGAGATCAACGGGGATTACCGCTCGTGAGGGCGGCCCATCCCAGCATCCTCGCGGGCCTGCTCGCCCTCGGCCTCTGCGGCGCCGCCGCGGCGCAGGAGACCGCACCGGGCCGGATCAGCGTCGTCGGCCGGGCGAGCCGGGAGGTGGCGCCGGACTTCGCCACAGTGGAAATCGCGGTCGAGAGCCGCGGTCCCACGCCGGCGGCCGCCCTCGACCAGAACTCGACGGCCGCCCGCAAGGTGGCGGAGCTGGCCGGCGAGTTCGGCATCGCCGGCCCCGACCTCGCCACCGCGTCCGTGTCACTGCGCCCAGGCAACAAGACGGTGCGGGAGCCCGGCGGCCAGATGCGGGACGTGCCCGACGGCTACCAGGCCAGCAACGCCGTCACGGTGCGGGTGCGCGATCTCAAGCGCCTCGGCGCCCTGATGCGCCGCCTGCTCGACGGCGGGGCCGACCGGATCGGCGGCGTGGCCTTCGGCCTGGCGGAACCGGGACAGTCCGAGAACGCCGTGCGGGCGGAGGCCGTGCGCGATGCCCGACGCCAGGCCGAGACCCTGGCGGAGGCGGCGGGCCTGCGGCTCGGCCGCCTCGAGAGCATCGTCTCGCCCCCGCGGGAGGGCGCACCGGCTCCGGTCCATTCCCGCGCCTACGCCGCCAAGATGTCGGCCGGCGGCGTCGCGGTCCCGGTCGAGCCCGGCACCCTCACGGTCGAGGCAGCCGTCGAGGTCACCTACATGGTCGCGCCGTGACCGACGCGACTTGCGCGCCGTGACCGACGCGACTTGCGCGCCGTGACCGACGCGACTTGCGCGCCCTGACCGACGCGACACGCCGCACCCTGTCAGGGTGCGGCCCCGGAAGAAATATCCCTCAGGCGAGCCGCCCCGCATGGCCGAACCCGTCAAGCTCCTCCTCGTGGTGGCGGTCGCCCTCGTCGACCCGGACGGGCGCGTGCTGCTGGCGCAGCGCCCGCCCGGCAAGACCCTGGCCGGCCTGTGGGAGTTTCCCGGCGGCAAGATCGAGCCCGGCGAGCGTCCGGAGGAGACGCTGATCCGCGAACTGGCCGAGGAGCTCGGCATCGCCGTGAAGGAGGCCTGCCTCGCCCCCCTCACCTTCGCGAGCCACGCCTACGAGAGCTTCCACCTCCTGATGCCGCTCTACGTCTGCCGGCGCTGGGAGGGCTTCGTCCAGCCTAAGGAGGGCCAGGCGCTCAAGTGGGTGCGCCCGCGCGACCTTGCGACCTACCCGATGCCGCCGGCCGACCTGCCGCTGCTGCCGGCCCTGGTCGACCTGCTGGGGCCCTGAGATCAGTCCTTGAACTCCTCGATGGCGTCGACCTTGTTCGGGTAGAAGGCGAGGTGATCCTTGATCGCCGCCACCGCCGGGAACGGCGCCTCGTAGCTCCAGACCGCGTTCGCCTGCTCGACCCCGCCCGCCGTGAGCGAGAAGTAGCTGGCATCACCCTTGTGGGGGCAGTGCGTGCGGTGCTCCGTGCGCTCGAAGAGGTCCATCTGGGCGTCCTCCCGCGGGATGTACTGCACCGGCGGAAGCCCGGCCTCGCGCAGGGTGAGCGCGCGGGTGGTCTCGGCGACGATCGTGCCGCCGAGCACCACGCGGATGCGGTGCGGGTTCGGCGTGATGGTGATGGGATGGTCCGTCATGACGGCTCCTTGCGTTCGACGGTGCCGAGGGCGTCGGCCAGCCGCGCCTGGGCGCTGCCCGGCCGCAGCGGCTTCTGCTGGCTCTCGTGCGGCACCCAGCCCGAGAGCCAGATCAGCTCGAAGGTCGCCCGCAAGCGCCCGTCCGGATCGGCGAAGCGCTCGGCGTAGAGGCTGGCTGCCCGCATCAGGGTCTCGCGGCGCAAGCGACCGCGGCGCTCCCGCAGGGCGTTGGTGAGCCCCATGGCGCGCAGGTCGCGCATCAGCCCGAAGGGGTCGCCGTAGCGCACCGTCACGGTCTCGACGTCGGTCACCGGCAGGGTGAAGCCGGCGCGCTGGAGCAGGCCGCCGAGGTCGCGCACCTCCGCGAAGGGCGCCACCCGGGGGCTCGCCCCGCCCTCGACCTCGCTCTCGGCCTGCGTGAGCACCTGGCGCAGCTCCGTGAGCGTGCGCCCCCCGAGCAGGCAGCCGACGAACAGCCCGTCCGCCTTGAGCGCCCGGCGGACCTGCACCAGGGCACCCGGCAGGTCGTTGGCGTGCTGGAGGGCGAGGAGCGACACCGCGAGGTCGAACTCCTGCCCGACGAACGGCAGTGCCTCCGGATCCCCGACCGCGACCGCGATTCCCGGGCTTCCCGCCTCGGCGACGGGCGCGAGGCGCGTGACCGCGCCGGCCCGGCCGCTCGCCTTGAGCCAGGCCGCCGCATCCGGCACCGGGGTAGCGAGGTCGAGGGCGTGCGGGAAGTCGCGCAGCACGGCGCCGAGGCGGTCCGAGAGGTCGTCGACCGCCCGCGCGACCAGGAAGTCGGCGAAGCCGGCGCGGCGGGCCCGGGCGAGGCGCTTGCGGATCAGGGAAGAGTCGAACAGGAGCGGCGAGGACATCGCCCGCTAGATGGCGCGGCCTGGGGCCCGGCGCCAGGGCCTCACGCTCTGCGCGAACCGGAAACACCCCGCGACGATCACACCTTGCCGAATCGTTCAGCGAATCGAGGTAAGGGTGACCCCGTGACCCGCATCCTCCTCATCCCCTCCCTGGTCCTCGGCGTCCTGGCCCTCGGCGTTCCGGCCCTCGCGGCTCCGGCGGCGCCCGCGCCGGCCGTCCCGGCGGCGGAGAACGGCAAGGAGGAAACGGTGGAGCAGGCGCTGTGCCGGCTGATCGAGGGGGCGGCCAAGTCCAAGGGGTTGCCGGTCGCCTTCCTGACTCGCCTGATCTGGCGCGAGAGCAGCTTCCGGCCGGGCGTGGTGAGCCGGGCCGGCGCGCAGGGCGTGGCGCAGTTCATGCCCGGTACCGCGCAGGAGCGCGGCCTCGCCGACCCGTTCGACCCCGAGCAGGCGATCCCGGCGGCAGCGCGGTTCCTGATCGACCTGCGGGCGCGCTTCGGCAATCTCGGCTTGGCGGCGGCGGCCTACAATGGCGGGCCCGGCCGGGTCTCCGCCTGGCTCGCCGGCACCGGCGGCCTGCCGGCAGAGACCCGCGCCTACGTCTCGGCGATCACCGGGCGCAGCGCCGAGGACTGGGCGGCCGCCGTCAAGGCCGAGCCGCGCGCCGACCTCGACGAGCCCGAGGGCACCCGCTGCCTGCAGGTTACCGCCTCGCTCCGCATCCGCGGTCGCACCGAGACCTTCTTCGCCGAGACCGCGGCGGCGCTGGCGCCCTGGGGCGTGCAGCTCGCCGGCAACTTCTCGAAATCGATCGCGCTGGCGAGCTTCGGCCGGGCCCGCGACCGCTACGCCGCGATCCTGGGCGACGTGCGCCCGATGATCATCGGCACCCGCCTGCGCCACCGGGGCACGCGGGCCTTCTACCGCATCCGCGTTCCCTCGGAGACCCGCGCCAGCGCCGAGGCGTTGTGCGGCCGCATCCGCGGCGTCGGCGGCGCCTGCATCGTGCTGAAAACCTGAGGTTGGTTCCGCGTCACCCAAATGGGTGATGACACGGGGGGACCTCCTTTGGTTCGTTCGCCAGGCGACGTTGGCTCGCACGGCGGGCGAGCAGGGAGGAAAGCCCCATGAAGTTCGGCGATGGCGTGCCCCGTTGGGCACGGAGGCGGGTCGAGCGGCACCTCGCGCGTCACGGCGACGGCAAGTTGATTCGCTGGATGACCTTCGCGCCGGAGAAGCGGCAGGCCGGCGCCGCGGCGGCCGACGCTGCCAGCAACGTCGTGCCCTTCATCCGCCGGCCTCCTGCCGCAGAGCCGGGCTTCACCGCCCAATCCCTCGACGCGACGGGCTCGTGATCTTGACCTAGAGTAAATTCCGGGGCGCGGACGGGCGCCCCGGCTGCGGGCGCGGAGGCCGATCAGGCTCGCCCCTGGCCGATGTCGTCCAGCATCGCGGTGAACCACGGCACGGACGGATCGAAGGCCTTGCCGCCGCGGATGCGCGGGAACTCGATCGCCCGCAGGCGGCCGTCCCGCTCCTCGTCGTGGCCGATCACGCCGGAGACGCCCTCGAGCCCGCACTGCACCGCGAGGTCGACCATGCCCTGGATCAGCCGCAGGTCATCGGCATTCGGCGCGGCCGAGCGGCAGAAATGACCGGATTTCAGCACCAGGGTCTTCTCCGCCCCGATCAGGGGCGCCATCCGGTCGGCGAACCACTTGCCGACATTCACGGTGTCGATCTTCACGTGCCCGAACGGGTCGCGCCCCAGCACCTCGCCGCGGCCCTCGATCTCGGCGACGATCTCGTCGAGGCCGGCGCCCTCGCTGACGAAGACCGTGACGCAGTCCTTGGCATCGAGCCGGGCCTTGAGCCGCGCGGCCTCGCGCTCGACGTCGAGGGGCATTTCCGGCAGGTAGACCGCGTCCACCTCCTTGTGCGCCCGGTCGAGCCCGAATTCCGGCAGGAAGGCGGTGCGGTCCAGGCGCTGCCGGTAGGCCAGGGCCGTCGCGGCGGTGAGCCAACCGCACTTGCGGCCCATGACCTCGTGGACGATCAGCATGCGCGGGTTGGCGCTCTGCTCGTTGACGATGTTCTCGGCGAAGAGCGCGCCTTGCTCCGCCGCCGTCCAGGCGCCGAGTGTCTGTCGGATCGGCACCACGTCGTTGTCGATGGTCTTGGGCAGGCCGACCACCGTCAGGTGGTAGCCGTTCGCCTCGAGATAGGCCGCGAGGTCGGCCGCCGTGGTGTTGGTGTCGTCGCCGCCGATCGTGTGCAGCACCGTCACCTGGTCACGGGCGAGCTGCTCGGCCGCCACCTTGAGCGGATCCTGCCCTTCCTGCACGAGGCCGCGCTTCACGCAGTCCTTGACGTTGGTGAGCTTGATCCGACTGTTGCCGAGCGGCGAGCCGCCGTGGCGCAGCAGCACCTCGGCCCGGGCCCGCACCTCCGGAGTGACGGGCAGGTGGTCGCCGAGGAGCAGGCCCTTGTAGCCGCTGCGGTAGCCGATGATCTCGGCCTCCGGCGCGAGGTCGGTGTAGCGGGCGATCAGCCCGCCGACTGCCGCCGACAGGCAGGGGGCGAGGCCGCCGGCGGTGAGCATGGCGATCTTGCGAGGGGGCATGGGGGGCTCCGCGTTGACGACGCGAAGCCCATCTTGGGCCGATGGGCCCGCCGGTCCAGCCCCCGCCGCCCCAGTTTCGCGGCCGGCCCCGAACGGGGCCGGCGGGAGGGGCTTCAGTCCTTGTCGAGGCTGAGGTCCGGCGCCTCGGGGTTCTTCATGCCGACGACGTGGTAGCCGGCATCGACGTGCAGGATCTCGCCGGTCATGCCGCGGGACATGTCGGAGATCAGGTAGGCGGCGGTCTCGCCGACCTCGTCGATGGTCACCGTGCGCCGCAGGGGCGCGTTGTACTCGTTCCACTTCAGGATGTAGCGGAAGTCGCCGATGCCGGAGGCGGCGAGCGTCTTGATCGGGCCGGCCGAGATCGCGTTGACGCGGATCCTCTGGGGCCCGAGATCGGCGGCGAGGTAGCGCACCGAGGCCTCCAGGGCCGCCTTGGCGACGCCCATCACGTTGTAGTGCGGCATCCACTTCTCGGCGCCGTAATAGGTCAGCGTGAGGAGCGAGCCGCCGTCGCGCATCAGCTTCTCGGCCCGCTGGGCAATGGCGGTGAACGAGTAGCAGGAGATCAGCAGGGACTTGGTGAAGTTCGCCTCGCTGGTCTCCAGGTAGCGGCCGGTCAGCTCGTCCTTGTCCGAGAAGGCGATGCAGTGGACGACGAAGTCGATCCCGTCCGGGAAGTGCCGGCCGGTGGCCTCGAAGGCCGCGTCGATCGAGGCCGGGTCGGTGACGTCGCAATGGCCGACGACGGCGGCGTCGAGCTCGCGGGCGAGGGGCTCGACCCGCTTCCGCAGGGCCTCGCCCTGGTACGTGAAGGCCAGCTCCGCGCCGTGCTGGCGCGCGCTGCGGGCGATGCCCCAGGCGATCGAGCGGTTGTTGGCGACGCCGAGCACGAGGCCGCGCTTGCCGGCGAGAAGCCCGGTCTTGGGAGACGCGGCCTGCCCGTCATCCTGTACCTGTGCCCGGTTCGAGTCAGCCATGATTCACCCAAAGAACAGCCGCCACGGGAAGCCGGAGGCGGCAGGGCGGACCCGGCCGTGCATGGCTCCCCAGCGGCTTCCTTAACCGACGCCCGCGGGCGACGGAAGTGCGCCGGCTCCGGTAATGCCGCGCGCACGCCGGTTCAGCTCGCCGCGGCGGCGGCCCGGCGCTTGCGGGCGAACTCGGTCAGGGCCTCGTCGGCCGTGGCCGGCAGGGTGACGGCGATGGTGGCGAGCAGGTCGCCGCGGGTGCCGTCCTTCTTCGGCAGACCCTTGCCGCGCAGGCGGAAGACCCGGCCCGAGCTCGTCATGGCCGGGATCTTCATCTCGACCGCGCCGGTCAGGGTCTGGATCCGGATCGGGCCGCCCAGCACCGCGTCCTCGATGGGCACCTCGACGGAGGTCCGCAGGTCCGAGCCCTCGACCTGGAAGCGCGGGTCGGCGGAGACGCGGATGGTCAGGAGGGCGTCACCGGGATCGGCGCCGTGCGCCCCGGGATAGCCGAGGCCGCGCAGGCGGATCACCTGCCCGTCGACCACGCCCTTGGGCACCACCACATCGACCTCGCGCCCGCTCGGCAGGTTGAGGCGCAGCTTCGCCTCGGAGGCGATCTGGTCCAGGCTGACCGTCAGCTCGGCCGCGACGTCGTCGCCCCGCTGCGGCGCGGCGCGCCCGGGCCCGCCGGCGGAGCGGAAGGCCTCGCCGAACAGGTGCGAGAAGATGTCCTCGCCGAAGCCGCCGGCGCCGCCCCCGCCGCCGGCACGCGCCCGGGCCATCGACTCGAAGTCGAAGCCGCCGCCGCGACCGGCGCCGCCCGCCGCGCCGCCGAAACCCTCGAACCCGGTGAAGCGGGGCTTGCCCTCGGCGTCGATGGCGCCGCGGTCGAACTGCTCGCGCTTCTTGGCGTCGCCGAGGATCTCGTAGGCCTGGTTGACCTCGGCGAAGCGGTCCTGCGCCTTGGCGTCGTTCTTGTTGCGGTCGGGGTGGTAGGCCTTGGCGAGCTTGCGGAAGGCTTTCTTGATCTCCGCCTCGTCGGCCGAACGGCTCACGCCGAGTACGTCGTATGGGTTGCGCATGGCGATCCGATGGCGATCCGAGCAGCACTGTCCTGGAGCAGGGGCCGCTCCGTGAAAGGGATGAGCCCTATCTGGCGACTGTGTTGCCGGATTGCAACGCAGGCGGACGCGGGGGCGCCGAGCTTACGTCACTTCCCCGGCACGCGCCATCGCCGGCCCCGGGACCGTCGATATCCGGGGCCTCACCCCGGCTTCGTCGCCGGCTTGAGGCTCTTCAGCTCCCAGGCCCCGCCGGAGGGCCGGCAGCCGGTGCCGCGCACGAACCGGTTGCCGGACGGCCCGATCACCGTGGCGAGGAAGCCGCGGCAGATCTCGTCGTTCTTCACGAAGGGCAGCCCGGTCGGGTTGACCATGCCGCGCATGCCCGAATCGGGGTTGTCCCACTTCACCGGCTGGCCGTTGCCCTGGGGGTCCAGGGCGACGCCGAGCGCGGCCTTGGCCCGGCGCCAATCCTCGCCGGAGAGGTCCGAGCCGAAGCTCTTGGGCGCCGCAGGCTCGATGCTGCCGGTGCTCGTCGGCTCCGGCGGGGCTGGCTCGACCTGCGGACGGAACATGATGAGCGGCTGGCTGCAGCCGCCGATCGCCAAGACGCCGGCGAGGACGCTCGTCGCGAAGGCGAGGCCGAGGGTCACTGAACCGACTTTACACGCACCGCGACGCATTACACCTGTTCTCAAGACCGGGCGGCCCGTCGCGACGCACGAGATGCAACGCCGGCCCGCCCCCGGTTCCGGTTGTCACATTGGGCGAGGACGATGCCGTGGACGGGTTAATGAATGGTGATTTCACGCAGAACACGGATCCCTGGGCCCTGTTCCGGCAGTGGTTTGCCGACGCACAGGCCTCGGAGCCGGAGGACCCCAACGCGATGGCGCTCGCGACCTGCGGCGCCGACGGGCTGCCGGACGTGCGGATCGTGCTGCTGAAGGGCGCCGACGAGCGCGGCTTCGTGTTCTACACCAACACCCAGTCGATGAAGGGCAGCGAGCTCTCGGACAATCCCCGCGCGGCGATCGTGCTGCACTGGAAGAGCCTGCGCCGCCAGGTGCGGGCCCGCGGCCCGGTCACCAGGGTCGACGACGCCGAGGCCGACGCCTACTTCGCCTCCCGCCCCCGCGACAGCCGCCTCGGCGCCTGGGCGAGCCGGCAGTCGCAGCCCCTCGAGAGCCGCGACGCCCTGGTCCGGGCGGTCGAGCAGGTCTCGGCCCGCTTTCCCGGCGAGACCGTGCCACGCCCCGCCCACTGGACCGGCTACCGCATCGCCCCCGTCACGATGGAGTTCTGGCAGGACGGCGCCTACCGGCTGCACGACCGGGTGCGCTTCACCCGCCGGCGCGACGCCTGGGAGCGCAGCCGCCTCTACCCCTGAGGGGTGCGCCCCGAAGCGCGCGAGCGTCAGGGGCGCGAGCTTTGCTGCGGCGCGGCGAGCCCTGGATTTCCGGGGCCGCCAGCCCTACCCTGAGGCTCTTCGCGCGCCTTCGAGACCGGCGGCGCACGCACCGGACATCCCGAGGAACGGCTGTGGCCCATTCGACGAACGAACGCCGCCGCGTGATGCTGCTCACCGGCGCGAGCCGCGGCATCGGCCACGCCACCGTCAAGCGCTTCTCGGCGGCGGGCTGGCGCGTCATCACCTGCTCGCGCCACGCCTTCCCGGAGAACTGCCCGTGGGAGATGGGGCCGGAGGACCACCTCCAAGTCGACCTCGCCGACCCGGAGGACACGATCCGGGCGGTCAAGGAGGTGGCCGGGCGGCTCGAGGCCGAGGGCGGGCTGCTCCACGCCCTCGTCAACAATGCCGGCATCTCGCCGAAGGGGTCCGGCGGCGCGCGGCTCGGGGCCATCGCGACCCCGTTCTCCGACTGGCAGCGGGTGTTCCAGGTCAATTTCTTCGCACCCATCCTGCTCGCCCGCGGCCTGTGCGACGAGCTGACCCGGGCGCGCGGCTCGATCGTCAACGTGACGTCGATCGCCGGATCCCGCGTCCACCCCTTCGCGGGGGCGGCCTACGCCACCTCCAAGGCGGCGCTCGCCGGCCTGACCCGCGAGATGGCGTCGGATTTCGGCCCCCTCGGGGTGCGGGTGAACGCGATCTCGCCCGGCGAGATCGACACCTCGATCCTCTCCCCCGGCACCGACAAGCTGGTGGCGCAGATCCCGCAGCGCCGCCTCGGCACGCCGGACGAGGTCGCCAAGGCAATCTACTTCCTGTGCACCGAGGCCTCGTCCTACGTGAACGGCGCCGAGCTGCACATCAACGGCGGGCAGCATGTGTGAGCGGCGGGCGGCGTCGGCGCTCGCCCTCCTGCTCGCGGCGGGACTCGCGGCAGGACCGGCCGCGGCCGAGCCGCGGGTCACGCTCCTCGACCTGCCGTTCCGGGTGACGCAGCTGCGCGACGCGGGCAGCGAGGCGGCGCTCGCCGCCGCGACGTCGGGCCTGCCGCAGCTCCCCCGCAAGCCCGGCCAGACCGCGGCGCCGATCGCGGTCGCCTGGGGCGAGGGCGGCGCAGCGATCCTGACCCTCGCGGGCGACCGGGTGGCGGTGATCCCCCTCGCCCTCGACGCCGTCGAGGGGCTGACCGCCGGCGAGACGCCGAAGGGCGCGCTGCCGGGCTCGCGCCGGGTGCTGGCGGGTCCGGTCAGCGCCTACCTGTCGGGCCCGACCCGCGGGCCGGACGGCCGCCCGGGCGCCGCCGGCGTCACGGTGCGCGAGCGCCAGCCGGTGACGATGAGCGCGGACCCGAAACCCGTGCCGGTCGCGACCGCGACGGTGCCGCCGGGCGCCGACGCGGTCTTCTCCGGCGAGACCCTGCGGGCGGTCGAGATCGACGGCGCCCTGAACCTCATCGCCCTCAGCGAGCATGCGGGGGGCGCGAGCCTCGCGGTGATCGGCCGGCAGGACGGTGCCTGGCGGGTGCGGGCCGAGACCCCACCCGAGCCCGGCCCGCTCAGCCTCGCGGCGAGCCTGTCCGGTGCGGGCCGGCCCGGCGCGATCCTGCTGCGCGGCAGCGACGGGCGGCTCGAGCACTGGAGCCTCGCCAAGGGGCAGCCGGCTCGGCAGGCGGAGAGCCGCGGCGCCGACGGGAAGGGATTCTCCGCCCCCGGCGCCAGCCTCGGGACGGACGGCGAGGGCGAGCTGGTGCTGGCGACCCGCGACCGCGCCGCCCTCGCCTTCGTGTCGCTCAGGGGCCTCGCCGAGCGGGCCCGCGCGGCCCTGCCGGCCCCTGCCGGCGCGGACCTCGCGGTGCTGGGGTCGGGGCGCGGCGCCCACGTCGTCGTCGCGCTCGCGGACGGTCGGCTGGTGGACGTGCAGCCGTGAGCGCGACGACGGAGACGCCCGAGGACCCGGCCTGGCGCCGCCGCTACCCGGCCCGGCCGTTCGTCGCCGCCTCGGCGGCGGTGGTGCGCAACGGCCGGGTGCTGCTCGCCGCCCGCGGCCAGGCGCCGATGCGCGGGATCTACACCCTGCCGGGCGGCCAGGTGGAGCCGGGCGAGACCCTGGCCGAGGCGGC
>NZ_LABY01000127.1 GCF_001043975.1 Methylobacterium variabile | reverse complement strand
CCCCGCCCCGCCGCCGCGGCGGACGGGCTGCCGCTCACCGTGCTGACCCGGCGCAGCGGCCCGACGGCCGCCTCCGGCACCCCGGTGGCGAACGGGATCGCCGACTACCTGACGATGCTCAACCGGCGCGACGGCGGCATCGGCGGGGTCGCCCTCGACGTCGAGGGGGGCGAGACCGGCGGCGAGCTGCCCCGGGCCGTCGCCTGCTACGAGGCGGCCGTCGCCCGCGGCAGCGTCGCGGGCGTCCCCGGCAGCGCCGATGCGGCGCTGGCGCTGCTGCCGCGCCTGGCGGCGAACCGCACGCCCCTGGTCGCCGCCGGCGACGGGCCCGCCGTGATGGCCCGGGGCGACGCGCTGCCCTGGGCCTTCGCGCCGCCCGCCACGGTCTGGGACGCCCTCGGGGCAGCCCTCGCGCAGATCGCCCAGGGCGGCAGCGAGGAGAGCCCACAGGGCCGCAGCCTGGCCTACATGCACCGCGACAGCCCGGCCGGGCGCGAGCCGGTGCCGGTGCTGCGGGCGCTGGCGGCGGAGCTCGGCCTCGGCTTCCGCGCCTACGCCCTGCCCGACGAGGCCGGGGGCGAGGCGCCGGCCACCGACCCGTGGCGCACCGCCCGGGCGGCGGATCCCGACTTCGTCATCCTGGACGCGACGGCGGGGCTCGCCGGCACGCCCCTGCGGGACGCCGCGGCGGCGGGCTTCCCGCTCAACCGCGTCGTCACGGTCGGCTGGACCGGCGAGGACGACCTGCTGCGGCCGGCCCCCCGGGCCGAGTCGGGAACCCGGGACCTGACCGCCAAGGGCCTGCGCACCGTCACCTGGCACGCGCCCGGCGACAGCTTCCCGGCCTTCGACCAGATCGACCTCCTGGTGATCGATGCCGGGCTGTCCCGGACGCCGAAGGACGAGGGCGCCGGCCCGCTCTACAACCGCGGCGTCTATGCCGCGGTGATCCTCGCCGAGGGCATCCGCAACGCGCAAGCCCTCGCCGGGCGCCGACGCATCGACGGGTCCGAGATGCGCCGCGGGCTCGAGGCCATCAACCTCGACCCGGTGCGCTGGAAGGAGCTCGGCCTCGTCGGCTTCGCCCGCCGCCTGCGCCTGTCCTGCGCCGACCACAGCGGCCGCCGCCCGCTCACCGTGCAGGAATGGACCGGCGCGCGCTGGGTGCAGGTCGGCGACGAGATCGCGCCGCCGCGCGAGCGCCTGGGCCCGCACCTCGACGCCGCCGTCGCCGCCTATGCCGAGCGCGCCGCCGCCGAGACGGCCGCGCCGGGATCGAGGTCGCGGGAGGCCTGCCCGACCCCGCCGTGAGGCATCGCCGCGGGACTGCCGCGGTGTCGCGCAATATCAGTCGCGGTCCGTCCTGTTTCCGCAGCGTATCTGAGGCCGGTCCGTCGGATCGGATGTCTTTGTGGATGACCTTACGTCAGCGATCTACCCTTGGGGTCGCGGGCATGGAGGCCGGAAAAATACAGGACGGGCGCCGCGCGGGGCTGTACCCGAGCCCGCTCTTCTCTTAGTCCCTGCCCGGCGCGGCGCCCCACGGACCCTTCCGGCCACCCGCCGCCGACACCGCTCACCCCCGGGAGGAGACCTGAGGCCACGATGACAACCACTGCCCAGAGCCGGCCCGGGGCCGCGCGGCCCGACGCCGCCGACAGCCTCGCCTCGTCCAACCCGACCATCGCGGCCTACGACAACAAGGCCCGCATCAAGGCCATCATCGGCTCCTCGTCGGGCAACCTCGTCGAGTGGTACGACTTCTACGCCTACGCGTTCACGGCGATCTACTTCAAGGACGTGTTCTTCCCGGGCGCCGACCCGACGGTGCAGCTCATCAACACCGCGGCGGTCTTCGCCATCGGCTTCCTGATGCGGCCGATCGGCGGCTGGGTGTTCGGCCGCGTCGCCGACCGCTACGGCCGCAAGACCTCGATGCTGATCTCCGTGATGATGATGTGCGCCGGCTCGCTCGTCATCGCGATCCTGCCGACCTACGCGCAGATCGGCATCTTCGCGCCGATCCTGCTGCTGCTGGCCCGCATGGCGCAAGGGCTGTCGGTCGGCGGCGAGTACGGCACCTCGGCGACCTACATGAGCGAGGTGGCGCTGAAGGGGAAGCGCGGCTTCTACGGCTCGTTCCAGTACGTCACGCTAATCGGCGGCCAGCTCCTCGCCTCCCTCGTCGTGGTGCTGGTGACGCTCGGCCTCGACGACAAGGCGATGACCGCCTGGGGCTGGCGCATCCCGTTCTTCATCGGCGCCGGCGCCGCCGTGGTCGCCCTCTACCTGCGGCGCTCGCTGCACGAGACCTCGACCGCCGAGACCCGCACCTCGCGGGAGGCCGGCAGCATGGCCTCGATCTGGCGCAACCATCGCCGCGCCTTCCTCACCGTGCTCGGCTACACCGCCGGCGGCTCGCTGATCTTCTACACCTTCACCACGTACATGCAGAAGTACTTGGTGAACACCGCGCACATGGACAAGAAGACCGCCAACCTGGTGATGACGGCGGTGCTGTTCACCTACATGGTGGTGCAGCCGCTGTTCGGCATGTTCGCCGACCGGTTCGGCCGCAAGACCGCGATGCTGCTGTTCGGGGCCTCGACCACGCTGCTGACGGTGCCGCTGCTGCACGCGATCGGCGGCACGCAGAACCCGATCCTGGCCTACGGCCTGATCACCGCCGCCCTGCTCTGCGTCTCGTTCTACACCTCGATCAGCGGGCTCGTGAAAGCCGAGATGTTCCCGGCCGAGGTGCGGGCGCTCGGCGTCGGCCTGTCCTACGCCATCGCCAACGCGATCTTCGGCGGCTCGGCCGAGTTCGTGGCGCTGAAGTTCAAGGACTTCGGCTACGAGACCACCTTCTTCTGGTACGTGACGGCGATGTGCGCCATCGCGTTCCTGGTCTCGCTGCAGATGCCCGACAGCCGCCGCTCCGGCTACCTGCAGGGCGACGGGACCGCGTGAGGCGGCCCGCTGCGACGGAGGTTCGTCGCAGCCCGCCCCTGCCCCGTCCATCGCGTCTCCCGGGGCTCGCCGCAGGCGAGAGCCCTGGATCGCGATGGAGGCTACTCATCCAGCCGTGACAAGACTTCCGGAAGATCACTTCCGGAAGTCTTGTCACTAGCCCGCGCGGCGCTTGAGCGAAGCCGATTTTATGCATCGCGAAAGCGACCGCGCAGCGGTCGCCTGAAGCGATCGATCGGAAATCGTATGAGAGCCGAAGAGGCCGGCGCATCTCGAATGCGACGGCCTCTTTCCTGCTTCACGCGAACAGGCGCTCCTTCTCGAGCCCCTTGTACAGGTCGGCGACCTGCGCGCCATAGCCGTTGTAGATCAGGGTCGGCACACGCTCGTCGGTGCCGAGCACCCGCTCGCTGGCCTGGCTCCAGCGCGGATGCGGCACCGCCGGGTTGACGTTGGCCCAGAAGCCGTATTCCGAGGCCTGCAGGCCCTCCCAGAAGGTCTTCGGCCGCTCCGCCGTGAAGGTGATGCGGTTGATCGACTTCACCGACTTGAAGCCGTACTTCCACGGCACGGCGAGGCGCAGCGGCGCGCCGAACTGGTTGAGCAGCGGCTTGCCGTAGACGCCCGTCACCATGAAGGCGAGCTCGTTGTTGGCCTCGGCGAGGGTCAGGCCCTCGGTGTAGGGCCAAGGGTAGAAGAACGCCCGCTGGCCCGGCGCCATCGCCTTGTCGAGGAAGGTCTGCATCTGGATGTACTTGGCGTCGCCGGTGGGCTTGGCCAGCGCCACCAGGGCACTGAGCGGGAAGCCGGTCCACGGCACCGCCATCGACCACGCCTCGACGCAGCGGTGGCGGTAGAGCCGCTCCTCCAGCGCCATCTTGCGCACCAGGTCCTCGAAGCCGATCTCGAACGGCTTCTCCACCAGCCCATCGATCTTGATCGTCCAGGGCTGGACCTTCAGGGCGTTCGAGCCCGGGGTCACCGTCTTGTTGGTGCCGTACTCGTAGAAATTGTTGTAGTCGGCGCTGTAGCGCTCCGGCGTCACCGCGCGGTCGAGGGTGTAGGCCGGGTTCTGCTTGGCCGGGTAGAGGTCGGCGGTCTTCACCGCGCCCGTCCCCTCCCCCGGCACGGCCGCGAGCGCCGACCCGCCGGCCAGCGAGGCCGCGGCCATCCCGAGGCTGCCGCCGAGGAGCGCCCGGCGGTTGAGGAAGATCGATTCGGGCGTGGCGAGGCGCTCGGGCATCTCCCAGGCGCGCTTGACCTTGATGTGCATGGTGCGTCCCCTCGGGGCATGGCGTCTTGCAGCGGACATCGGGGCGAACGACGGGCGGCGCAAGTCACGGTTCAGCGAGGCCCGCGCCTCGGGTGCAGCGAGCCCAGGGCTTCGGGTGCAGCGAGGCTCGCCGAGGCGGGAACCCGCGCATGCAGCCACAGCTTGAGCGCAGACAGCGGCGCGGCACCGTGCGATAGAACCCCATGCCCGCGAAGAAGCCGAAACAAACCGCCTTCACCGTCGCCGTCTCGGCGGCCGACGACGGGGCCAGCGCCCCGGCCCTGCGGGTCTACGTCGCCATGGCGACCGATCCCCTGACGGCGGTGGCCGCCGTGCAGGCGGTGGCGCCGGAGGCGGCGGTGGAGCTGAGCGGCACCCTCTCGGATCGCCTCGCGGCCCGGCTCAAGCTGCGTCCGGGCGAGGTTCGGCCGATCTGACGCCCGGGTCGAGCTGCGCCAAGTGGTTCGACCTGCGCCCGGTCGACGGGACGTCCACATCGACGAGGCTCGACGTCCATCCCGGGGCCGCACAACGCGGACCGGCGTGCGGGCGGGCGTGCCGGCGTGTAGGCTCGCGGGCCCCGAGAGGAGCACTCCAGGATCACTCCCGCATGCGCGCATCGAGCCCGCGAACGCTCGGCAGCCTCGCCCTCGCGGTCCTGCTCGTCGGCACGGCCGCGGCGGACGGCATCCCGCCCGCCGAGCGCCGCTCCGGCTACGACCAGATGGCGCCCGAGACCCGCGCGATGCAAGCCGACGACACCGCCAATCCGGGCATGCTCTGGGTCCAGGACGGGGCGGACCTCTTCGCCCGGGCGCCCGCCCCCGGCGCCCCATCCTGCGCCGGCTGCCACGCGGAGGCGGCGATGCGCGGCGTCGCCGCCCGCTACCCGGCCTGGGACGAGGCGGCGGGCCGGCCGGTCGACCTCGAGGGCCGGATCAATCTCTGCCGCACCCGGCACCAGGCCGCGACGCCGCTGCCGCGGGAGGGGCACGATCTCCTCGCCCTCTCCGCCTACTTGGGCAACCTCTCCCGCGGGCTGCCGCTGGCACCCCCGGCCGATCCCCGCCTCGATCCCGCCCGGGCCGAGGGGCGGGCGCTGTTCACGCGGCCGCTGGGCCAGCTCCGATTCTCCTGCGCCGGCTGCCACGACGCCCAGTGGGGCCGGCGCCTCGGCGCCGCCACGATCCCGCAGGGCCATCCGAACGGCTACCCGCTCTACCGGCTCGAATGGCAGGACCTCGGCTCGCTGGAGCGACGCCTGCGCAACTGCCTCACCGGGATGCGGGCCGAGCCGTTCGCGGCCGGCGCCCCCGAGGCGGTGGCGCTGACCCTCTACCTGATGCAGCGCGCCGCGCCCTTGACCGTGGAGAGCCCGGCCGTGCGTCCGTGACGGTGGCGGTGTGAGCGCCTCCCGCGTATCCTCGCGGCTCCGGGAGGCCCTGCATGGCGCAAGACCACGATCACCACCACCACGCGCACCCTGGTGACGACCACGCGCACGACCACCCGCACGGCAGCGAACTGTCGCCGATGGAGCTGCGGGTGCGCGCCCTCGAATCGATCCTGGTCGAGAAGGGCTACATCGATCCGGCCGCCCTCGACACGCTGATCGAGACCTACGAGACCAAGGTCGGGCCGCATAACGGCGCCCGGGTGGTGGCGCGGGCCTGGGTCGACCCCGCCTTCAAGGCCCGGCTCCTCGCCGACGGCAGCGCGGCGATGCGCGAGCTCGAGGTCGGCGGGCGCGGCGGCGAGCACATGGTGGTGGTGGAGAACACGCCCGAGGAGCACAACCTCGTCGTCTGCACCCTGTGCTCCTGCTACCCCTGGCCGGTGCTCGGCCTGCCGCCGGTCTGGTACAAGGCGCCGCCCTACCGCTCCCGCGCCGTGATCGACCCGCGCGGCGTGCTCGCGGAGTTCGGCACGGTGCTGCCGGCCGAGACACGGATCCGGGTCTGGGATTCGACCGCGGAACTCCGCTACATGGTGCTGCCGATGCGCCCCCCCGGCACCGATCACCTCGACGAGGCGGCGCTCGCCGACCTCGTCACCCGCGATTCGATGATCGGCACCGGGCTCCCCTCGAGCCCCGACCAGGGGGCACGCGCATGAACGGCGGACAGGATCTCGGCGGCATGCAGGGCTTCGGCCCGCTGGGCCTCGAGGCGGACGAGCCCCGGTTCCACGCGCCCTGGGAGCGCCGGGTCTTCGCGATGGCGATGGCGATGGGCGCGACCGGCACCTGGAACCTCGACGCCAGCCGCGCCGCCCGCGAATCGCTGCCGCCCGGCGAGTACCTGACCTCCAGCTACTACCGGATCTGGTTCCGGGCCCTGGAGAAGCAGGTGCAGCAGCACGGCCTGGTCGAGGCCGGCGAGCTCGCCGCCGGCGCCGCGCTGGCACCCCCGGCCCCGGTCGCCCGGGTGCTGAAGGCCGAGGAGGTGGCGCCGCTCTTTGCCCGCGGCTTCCCGAGCGACCGCCCGGTGGCGACGCCCGCCCGGTTCGCGGTGGGCGACGAGGTGCGGGCCAAGGTCGTCAACCCGACCGGCCACACCCGCTTGCCGCGCTACGTCCGCGGCCGCACCGGCATCGTGGAGCGGATCCACGGCGGCTTCGTCTTCCCGGACACCAACGCGGCCCTCGCCGGCGAGGCGCCGCAATGGCTCTACACCGTGCGCTTCTCCGGCATCGAGCTGTGGGGCGAGGATGCCGAGCCGGGCCTCGCCGTCTCGGTCAACGCCTTCGAGAGCTACCTCGAGCCGGCCCGGAGCGCCGCCGCGTGAGCCGCCCGCCCGAGCCCCCGGTCTTCGCCGCCCCCTGGGAGGCGCAGACCTTCGCGCTGGTGGTATCGCTGCACGATGCCGGCCTGTTCACTTGGTCCGAATGGGCCGCCGCCCTGGGGCGATCCGGCCATCGCACGACGGATTACGCCCTGTGGCTGGAGACGATCGAGGCGCTGATCGCCGAACGGGGGCTGACCAGCGAGGCGGCCCTGGACGAGCGCCGCGCCGCCTTCGCCCGCGCCGCGGCGGCGACGCCGCACGGGCAGCCGATCCTGCTGGAGAACGATCCGGGGGCGTGAGGGCGAGTCACCGGGCGCGCACCTTGAAATCGCTCTCCCCTTTCCCGGGTGCATGCAGCGTCAGCGGAATGCGACCCGGGATCCAGCACAGGAACTCGCGAAGCGACCGCTTGTCCGCAACGGTGCTGGAAGCCGGGGCCGCTTCGCGGCGATTCTCTGTGCCGGATCCCGGATCTTCTTCCGTTTCGCTTCGGTCGTCCGGGAAAGGGCGGTGCGCCGAACAGGATCTAGCCCCGCCCCGCCCGCCGCATCGACGCGGTCGCCAGAGCCGCCAGATCCTTCTCCCCGTCGCCGTGGGCCAGGGCGTCGAGCAGGCTGTCCCTCAGCACGCTGGCGAGCGGCATCGGCACCCGGGCGGCCTCGGCCGCGGCGAGCGCCAGGCGCACATCCTTGGCGCCGAGGGCCAGCCCGAAGCCCGGCGGCTCGTAGCGGCCGGCGGCGATCGAGGCGCCGTAGTTCTTGTAGACGGGTGCGGCGAAGATCGTGTTCGTGAGGAGATCGAGGAGATCGGAGGCCGGGACCCCGTGCGCCGCGCCGAAGGCGGCGGCCTCGCCCATCGCCTCGACCGCCGCGACGATCATCATGTTGCCGGCGAGCTTGACGGCGTTGGCCCGGGCCGGCGCCTCGCCGAAGCGCCAGGTCTTCGCCCCCATCGCGTCGAGGAGCGGCTGCGCCCGGGCGATCGCCTCGTCCGGGCCGGCGGCCAGAATGTTGAGCTTGCCCATCTCCGCCACGTCGGGCCGGCCGAAGACCGGCGCCGAGACGTAGGCCACGCCCGCCCGGCCGTGGACCGCCGCCAGCTCCTCCGCGAGGGCGACCGAGATCGTGCTGGTGCCGAGATGGAGGCCGGGCCGCTCGGCCTGGTCGAGGAGGCCGCCCTCGACGATCACCGCGCGCAGGGCCGCGTCGTCGGCGAGCATCGTGACGGCGGCGTCGCCCCGGAAGGCCTCGGCCGGGCTCGCCACCGG
Source organism: Methylobacterium variabile (assembly GCF_001043975.1). GTDB lineage: Bacteria > Pseudomonadota > Alphaproteobacteria > Rhizobiales > Beijerinckiaceae > Methylobacterium > Methylobacterium variabile. The sequence continues at coordinate 10,450 of NZ_LABY01000127.1, read as the reverse complement.
CTCGGCGCCGTGGGCACGCAGGGCCTCGGCGGCCTCGGGCGAGCGGTTCCAGACCCGGACCCGGTGGCCGGCCCTCACGAGGTTGAGGGCCATCGGCCGGCCCATCCGGCCGAGCCCGAGAAATCCGACATCCATCGCGACATCCTCCCGCCGTCTCGAGACAGGGAGGAGATATGGCGGAGATCGCAGGCGTCAGGCCCTTATACCTTCGCGCTTTCGCATCGACACGTCGATGCGAAAGCGTCCGGCGCATGAGCGCCGGCGCCCGTTCGGGCTTAGCCCGCGCCGTCGAACGAGTCCGTTCGACGGCGCAGCGGTACTAGACGCCGAGCAGGGCCGCCTTCTCGACGCCGAGCACCTCGGCGATCTCGTCGAGGGCCTTGTGCTCCAGCGCGCTGATGCCGCCCTGGTCGGCGACGTCCGCGGCGATGAGGAAGACGTCCTGGCGCTGCTCCAGCGGCCGGTCGGCGATGGCGGCGACGAAGCGCAGGTTCTCGACCCGGCCGGCCCGGCTCTTCGCCCGGGCGATCGCCTCGTGCAGCTCCTGCTCCAGCTTCAGCACGCTGTAGGACTTCTGCAGGATCGGGTTGTTGCTGAGGTCCTGGAGCGCCGTCTCGATCTCCTCCTCGTCGATCTCCTGGTCGGCCAGGATCACGGCCGCCGCCGCCGAGCAGGCGGCGTGGAGGAAGGCGGTATCGCCGGCATAGGACATGACGACCCGGCCGAACCGGGAGAAGGCATCCTGAAACAGCCCCATGACACGTCCTTGAGACAATCCTTCGGGCACGGCGGCAAGCAGGCCGGGCCCTCATCGCGGCAGGTCCGCCATCGATGCATGGACGTCCCGCCGCGGGCAAGTGCAGCGCCGCACCGCGCGGCCGCCGCGGCGGTCGAGCGCGGAGATCCGTGCCGGAAAAACTCGGGGCGTGCTCCGTCCGACACGCTCCGATGACCGCGAACGCTGCGGCGCGGCCGCCGCGATCACGCAGCAATCGGCGCGCTCACATGGTGATGACCTGCCGGATCGCCTCGCCGCGGTCGAGGCGGTCGAAGCCCTCGTTGATCTGGTCGAGGGTCAGGGTGCCGGTCATCAGCTTGTTCACCGGCAGGCGGCCCTGGCGGTAGAGGGCGATGTAGCGCGGGATGTCCCGGGCCGGGACGCAGGAGCCCATGTAGCTGCCCCGCACCACCCGCTCCTCGCCGACGAGGCCGACCGGCGGCAGGGTGAAGGTGTGGTTCGGGTTGGCGAGGCCGGCGGTCGCCGTGGTGCCGCCGCGGCGGGTGATCCGGTAGGCGGTGTCGAAGGCCTTGACTGAGCCGGCCATCTCGAGGGCGTAGTCGACGCCGCCGTCGGTGGCGTCCCGGATCGCCGCCACGGCGTCCGGATCGGAGGCGAGAAACGTGTCGGTGGCCCCGAGCTCGCGGGCGACCCGCAGCTTGTCCTCCGACAGGTCGACGGCGACGATCCGCCCGGCCCCGCAGGCGACGGCGCCGATCAGCGCCGAGAGGCCGACGCCGCCCAGGCCCACCACCGCCACGCTCTGGCCCATGCGGACCTGGCAGGTGTTCACCACCGCGCCGACGCCGGTCATCACCGCGCACCCGAACAGGGCCGCCTCGGTGAGCGGCACTTCGGGGTCGATCTTCACGATCGAGCGGCGCGAGATCACCGCGTACTCGCCGAAGGCCGAGACGCCGCTGTGGTGGCTCACCTCGGCGCCGTCGCAGCGGATGCGCCTGGCGCCGGAGAGCAGCGTGCCGCGGCCGTTGGCGGCGTTGCCCGGCTCGCACAGGGCGCCGCGTCCCTCGCGGCAGGGCGCGCAGCCGCCGCAGGTCGGCACGAACGACATCACGACGTGGTCGCCGCGCTTGAGGTCGGTGACCCCGGGGCCGGGCTCCTCGACGATGCCGGAGGCCTCGTGGCCGAGGGCGACCGGCACCGGCCGCACCCGGTCGCCGTTGATGACCGAGAGGTCGGAGTGGCACAGGCCCGCGCCCGCGATCTTGACCAGCACCTCGTCCGGCCCCGGCGGGTCGAGCTCGATCGTCTCGATGGTGAGGGGCCGGGTCTCGGCGTAGGGGCGCGCGACGGGGGCGTGGTGCAGGATTGCGGCGCGGACGCGTAGGGACACGATTCATCCTCCCGGCGGGGCGTCTTCTGGCAGGCCCCGTGCGGGATCAGGCTGGCAGCGGTGCCGCGGCCGGTCAACCGGCCGCGGGCATAAGGACTGGTCCTCGCGCCGCCGGCAGGGATCGGCGCCCTACCCGGCGTCGTGCCCGCCGGCCTGCCAGAACGGGCGGCGCGCCTCGGCGAGGGCCTCCCCGCGGGTGAGGCCGATATCGGCCAGGGTCTCGTCGGTCATCGTGTACAGGTCCCGTTCGAGGCGCCGCCGGGCCGTCCAGCGCCCGAGCCAGCCCTTCAGGACCGCGACGCCAACGAGGCGCGGTTCGTGCGCGCAGCTCACGATCAGGTCCCGCGGACGGCCCGCGACGGGTTGCGTCGGGAACGAAATGACGATGGCGGCCACGACGTATCTCCTTCTGTCTCTGGCGCTCTCCTGCTACCCGGCACGGCCGCCACCGTATATTGAGTTCTTCACGGCGCTTCGTGCGCAAAGCTCACGGACTGCCCGATGCGTCACCTGCCTCCCCTCTCCGCCCTGCGCGCCTTCGAGGCCGCGGCGCGCCTCGGCTCGGTGACCCGGGCGGCGGACGAGCTCGGGCGCACCCACGGGGCGGTGTCGCGCCAGGTGCGGGCGCTGCAGGAGCATGCCGGCACCGTCCTGTTCGAGAAGGCCGGCACGGGCTTGCGGCTCACGCCCGCCGGCGAGGCGTTCCGGGTCGTGGTCGCGGGGGCGCTCGACCAGATCGAGCGGGGCTACCAGCGCCTGCGCGACGCCGGGCGCGGCCCGAACGTCCACCTCGCCTGCGGGGCGACCTTCGCGATGCGCTGGCTGGTGCCGCGGCTCTCGGGCTTCTACCGCGAGCGGCCGACGGTGCAGGTGCGGCTCTCGATGACCTCGGCCCGGGAGATCCGCGACGAGGGCGCCGACCTGGTGCTGAGCTGGGACCGGCTCGCCCACCCGATCCGCGACGAGGCGCGGGCGATCCGCCTCGGCGACGTGGCCTTCGGGGCGGTCTGCGCCCCCGGCTACCCGGTGCGGGCGCAGGACGGGCGGCTCGACGCCGAGACCCGGATCGGCCACGAGTACACGCCGCATTCCTGGCCGGCCTGGGAAGAGGCGGCGGGCTGGCGCGTCCAGGCGGGGCGGGACCTCGCCTTCCCGCATAACGGCCTGTGCATCGAGGCCGCCCTGTCCGGCCTCGGCGTCGCCCTGGTGGAGCGGCTCCTGGTGCGCGACGAGCTGGCGGCGGGCCGGCTCGTCGCGCCGTGCGGGTTCCGTCGCTTTCCCGGCGGCTTCGCGGCGCTGCCGGCGACGGACCGTCCGCTCTCCCCCGCCGCCGCGGCCTTCGTCGACTGGCTGCGGCGGACGCTGGACGCGGAGACGTGAGCCGTCGCCCGGTCGACGGCTGTCAACCCGGGTCTTCTGCCCCGGCACGAGCCAATTCTATCCTGGTCGCAGCAACCCGCGCCGACCTTCCGCAGCGCCATGGCGCCAGAGCAAAACCGCCTTCACACATCCGCCAAGTATCCGATTGCGTTGCGCGAAAGACACGGAGCAACAGACACCCACTCGTCAGGTCTTAAAATGCCTATTTTTTGAGCAAACGCACAAGAAAAGGTTTTGCCACGATGCGGCCACACTGCCAGCTTGGCCACAGTTGGCTTCCAGATGGATTCTCCTACCGTGGCAATGCGCTTCACCTTCAGCAGCCTGACCGTTGCCCTGCTGTCGTCCGGCTTCGCTCACGCCGCCGACCTGGCCGCCCCGGCCCCTGCTCCGGTGGCGGTTGTCGAGCGCTGCAAGGCGACCCTGTCGCTGCCGGCCTATGGCGGCTTCATCAAGCCGAACCCGAACCCGTCCTGCTTCACGCTCGGCGGCTTCGGCGACATCTATGTCGGCGGCGCGATCACCGGCTACGCCTACACCCAGACCAACCCGTTCCCCTACGCGCTGCCCGGCTCGACGCTTCCGACCGACCGCGGCAGCCGCGTCGACTTCACCAACATCCAGGGCTGGGTCCAGAAGGCCGACGGGCCGTTCCAGTTCTACGTCCAGGCCGGCGCCTACGCGATCCCGGCGCTCGGCTTCATCAATCTCAGCGCCCTCGACCAGACCGACCTGCTGTTCACGCCGCTCCCGGTGGCCTTCGGCAAGTTCGTGATCAACGACAACTGGTCGATCCAGGGCGGCCGGATGCCGACGCTGATCGGCACCGAGGCGCCGTTCACCTTCCAGAACTTCAACATCTCCCGCGGCCTGCTGTTCAACCAGGAGAACATCATCAACCACGGCGTGCAGGTGAACTACAGCGACGGCCCGTGGTCGGCGTCGGTGGCCGGCACCGACGGATTCTTCTCCGGCAAGCTCAGCTGGTTCACCGGCGCCATCACCTACAAGCTGGACGACAACAACAGCTTCGGCATCAACGGCGGCCTCAACCTCGATCGCACCGACGTGCTGTCGCGCAGCGTGCGCTACTCGTTCGCGACACCGCTCTTCCAGCAGAACAGCGGCATCCTGTCGATCAACTACACGTACTCGAACGGGCCGTGGACCATCACGCCCTACTTCCAGTACACGAACGTCGCGCGCGACTTCAAGATCGGCATCGTCGAGGGCGCCTCGACCTACGGCGGCGCGGTGCTGGCGAACTACGCCTTCACCGACAACTTCGCCCTGGCCGGCCGCGTCGAGTACATCACCCAGACCGGCGACAGGTTCTCGGGCCTCACCAGCCTGCTCTACGGCCCGGGCAGCTCCGCCCTGTCCTTCACGATCACCCCGACCTTCACCTTCGACCGCTACTTCGTGCGCGCCGAGTACTCGCGGGTGCAGCTCTACGACACCGTCCGCGGCGACCTGACCGCCGGCACGATCGGCAGCGGCTTCGGCCGCACCGGCAACCGCACCTCGCAGGACCGCTACATGATCGAGGGCGGCATCACCTTCTGACGCCACCCCGATCACCGGCGTCGTCCGCGCCCGCCCGGCCTCCCCCCGGGCGGGCGCACCCCGTTTCAGGGGCACTCGCGGGGCTTCAGCCCGGCTTGCGCCGGGCCTCGGGGCGGGTACAGACCGGGACAGCCTCCCGCGGAGCCGCCCGATGAGCTTCCTTCCTGACACCCCGACGCTGCTCGCCTACCTCGCCGCCTGCCTGGTGCTGTTCGTCACGCCCGGTCCCGACATGAGCCTGACGCTCGCCCGTACCATCGGGTCGGGACGGCGCGCCGGGATCGTGACGGTGCTGGGAACCAGCCTCGGCACCCTGATCCACACGCTCGCGGCGGTGCTCGGCATCTCGGCGGTGATCGCGGCCTCCGCCACCGCCTTCACGGTGCTGAAGGTGGTGGGCGCGCTCTACCTCGCCTGGCTCGCCATCGACGCCGTTCGCCGGGGCTCGGCCCTCACGGTGCGGGCCGAGACGGTGCGGGGCGGCCTGTGGCGCACCTTCTGCCTCGGCCTCGGCGTGAACCTCACCAACCCCAAGGTGGTGCTGTTCTTCCTCACCTTCCTGCCGCAATTCGTGCGGGCGGACGCCCCCGACCCGACCGGCCAGCTCGCCTTCCTGGGCCTCGTCTTCGTGGCCCTGTCGCTGCCGCTGGGCATCCTGCTGGTGCTCGGCGCGGCCCGCATCACCGGCTCGCTCCAGGCCCGCCCCCGGCTGATGCGGGGGATCGACTGGCTGTTCGCCGGGCTGTTCGGGACCTTCGCGGCCCGCATCCTGCTCACGGCGCGCTGATCCCCACCCGGCCAGCTAAACAGCTGCTAACGGCGCGGCGCGGCCCACATCGTCGCCGGACCGCGCCCGGCGAACCGTCCGGCGGCGAACCAGTAGACCAGGCCGGCGACGCCGCCGACGCAGAACAGCAGGGCCGTCACCCGGCCCTCCCCCGCCCCGACCGGCCCGCCGGCGCCGCGCATCAGCCAGGGCAGCAGGGCGGTGAGGAGGCCGGTGGCCCCGCCGTACCAGGCAAGCGCCCGCCACCCCAGCACCTCGCCGACCAGGGCGTTGAGGGCCGGCGGTACCGCGACGAGGAGCAGGATCGCCCGCCCGAGGTCCAGAGCCGCCTCGACCATGCCGGGATCCGGGGCGTAGCCCTCCGCCAGGTCCGACAGCACCGCCTCGAGGCCCGAGAGACCAAGGGTCCCGAGAAGGTCGCGCAGCACCGGATCCATGACGACGCCGATCCCGAGGGCGAGGGCGCCGCAGGCGATCGCCATCAGCACGGCGACGGCGACGGCGAGGAGACGGCCGAGGGACATCAATCGGACATCAATCGTCGTGGGCGGCGGCGTAGACGCCCTCGGCGCCGATGCCCTCTTCCAGCATCAGGCGGGCGCGGGCGCGCAGCTTCTCGGTCTCGCTCTTGAGCTGGCCGCAGGCCGCCAGGATGTCCCGGCCGCGGGGCGTGCGCACCGGCGAGGCGTAGCCGGCGTTGAACACGATCTCGGAGAAGCGCTCGATCCGCTCCCAGTCCGAGCACTCGTACTTTGAGCCCGGCCAGGGGTTGAACGGGATCAGGTTGATCTTGGCCGGGATGCCCTTGAGCAGGCGCACCAGCTCCTTCGCCTCGGCGTCCGAATCGTTGACGCCCTTGAGCATCACGTACTCGAAGGTGATGCGGCGGGCATTCGACACGCCCGGATAGTCGCGGCAGGCCTGGAGCAGCTCGCGGATCGGGTACTTGCGGTTGAGCGGCACCAGCTCGTTGCGCAGGTCGTCGCGCACGGCGTGCAGCGAGATCGCCAGCATCGCGTTCGCCTCGAGGCCGAGGCGCTCGAATTGCGGCACCACGCCGGAGGTTGAGACGGTGATGCGCCGGCGCGAGAGGCCGAGGCCCTCGTTGTCGCTCATCACGCCGACCGCGTCGATGACGTTGTCGACGTTGTAGAGCGGCTCGCCCATGCCCATGAAGACGATGTTCGACACGAAGCGCGAGCCGTCGACCGGCACGAAGGCGCCCTTCGGCGGCGTCTGCCCCGGCCAGTCGCCGAGGCGGTCGCGGGCGACGACGAGCTGGGAGACGATCTCCTGGGTCGAGAGGTTGCGTACCAGGCGTTGCGTGCCGGTGTGGCAGAACGAGCAGGTCAGGGTGCAGCCGACCTGGGACGAGACGCAGAGAGTGCCGCGGTCGTTGGCCGGGATGTAGACGCACTCGATCTCGGCGCCGCGGTTGTGGTCGTGCCGGCCGGTGGGCGGCATGCGGATGAGCCACTTGCGGGTGCCGTCGCGCGACACCTGCTCGCTCACCACCTCGGGCCGGTCGAGGGTGTGGATTCCGGCGAGCTGGCCTTTCAGCACCTTGCTGACGTTGGTCATCTCGTCGAAGGATGCGGCACCCCGCACGTTGATCCAGTGCCAGAGCTGGCCGGCGCGCATGCGCTGCTCGCGCTCGGGCACGCCGAGGGCGGCGAGGCGCCCCTTGAGGGTCTCCCGGGTCAGGCCGACGAGGGAGGTCGGGCCGGTCGCCTCCAGCGCCTCGGGACGGATATCGGGCGTCTTCTCGATTGCCGGGGCTTGTGCTGCTAGGGCGCCATTCCCGCGCCGGGCGGTGTCGAACGACGCCGTCGCCATGGTATTACAGACCTTCGAATGAAGCGGATGAGGGCCGCATATAGGGGTATTCGGGCCGGAACGCGATGGGGCGGCGGGAAATACCCTGAAGACAGAGGATGTCCGGGGACAAGAAGAGGCACGGATCTCCTCCTCTCCCCGCGGGCGGGGAGAGGAGGAGATCCGCCGTTCAGGGGGAACAGCAAGCCGCGAACCGCAGGTTCGCCGCGAGGGTGAGGGGGTGTCCGGAGGAGCCTCTTCCGGCACCTCACCCTCACCTCCCCCGCCCGCGGGGGAGAGGAGACACCTGCTCCCTCGCTTGCCAAGCTGATCGTCCGTTACTTGCACTCCTCGCGGGTGCGCTTCATCGCCTCGCCGAAGCCGTCGAGGGCGTACTCGTCGGTGGAGGCGTTGCCGCGCTGCGAGACGGCCTTGATGACGACCTTCTTGCCCCGGCCCATCTCGGCGACGACCTTGTTCTCGTCGGCCGGGTTCTGGACCCAGGCGTTGGTGCCCTTCACCACCAGGGCGTAGCGGGCCGAGCCGATCGCCAGGCTGGGATCGGAGGCCGAGGCGGCCGGCGTCGGCACGGCGCCGTTCGCCGCGGCGGTGGTGGTGGCCTGCGTGCTGCCGGGCTTGGGCGCGAAGCCCAGCATCACGGCAACCTCGTTGTTCACCTTCTCGCCCTTGCGCACGGTGACGAACAGGTAGGCCGGGTCGCGCTTCAGGCTCTTGGGCAGGCGCACCTGCGGCTGGCTGATGGCGTAGCAGATGCGCGCCCTGCCCTCGCCGGCGGCGAAGACGTTCCAGTCGCCGAAGGTGCCCACGGGGCTGGCCTGGAGGCTCGGAGGAGCGGCTTCTGCCTTGGGCTTGGGCTTGGCGGCGGCCGGCAGGACGAGGGCCAACAGGCCGGCGGCGGCGAGGAGATGTGCGCGAATCATGCGGGCACTCTAATCAGGGGTGGCGCGCTTGCCCACCCGATTGCCGGAAAATGCGGCGAAATCAGTGGGCTACACCGCCGCTCGGTCGAATTGCTGCGGTGCAGGAATGACCCCGTCCCTCGCCTGGGGCATGGTCCCGACCGGAAACGCGCGAGAGAGGCCGCGAAGGTCGCATGACTGCCCAGTCCCCGTCTGCCCTGCCCGAAACCATCCCGGTGCGGGAGGCCCACCGCTTCCCCACCGAGGCGCTGGAGGCGTTCCTGGCCGAGCAGGGGCTGGGGGCCTTGCGCGAGCTGCGGCAGATGCGCGGCGGGCAATCCAACCCGACCTTCCTGGTCATGGCCGAGGCCGGCGAGTACGTCCTGCGCAAGCAGCCGCCGGGCAAGCTCCTGCCCTCCGCCCACGCGGTCGACCGGGAGTTCCGGGTGCTGCAGGCGCTCTCGCGCACCGACGTACCGGTGCCGCAGGCGGTGGCCTATTGCGCCGACCCGGCGGTGATCGGCACGCCGTTCTACCTGATGGAGCGGCTACACGGCCGGGTGTTCTGGGATCCGACGCTGCCGGAGCTGCCGCGCGAGGAGCGGGCGCCGATCTACTACGGCATGAACGAGGCCCTGGCGCGCCTGCACCTCGTCGACCCAGCGGCGATCGGGCTCGCCGATTTCGGCCGCGCCGGCAACTACTTCCAGCGCCAGACCGAGCGCTGGTCGAAGCAGTGGGCCGCCTCGAAGACCCGCGAGAACCCGGCGATCGACCGCCTCGCCGAGTGGCTGCCGGCCCACATGCCGCCGGACGACGGCGAGACCCGGATCTGCCACGGCGATTTCCGCCTCGACAACATGATCTTCCATCCGACCGAGCCGCGGGTGATCGGCATCATCGACTGGGAGCTCGCGACGCTCGGCCATCCGCTCGCCGATCTCGGCTACAACTGCATCGCCTACAACACCGACCCGACCGCCTATCGCGGCATGCTCGGGCGCGACCTTCAGGCCCTCGGCATCCCGAGCCAGGACGAGTACGTGCGCCGCTACTGCGAGCGCACCGGGCGCCGGGACGGCATCACGCCGTTCCACGTCGCCTTCGCGCTGTTCCGCCTGGCGGTGATCCTCGAGGGCGTGCTCGCCCGCTCGAAGGCGGGCAACGCCTCGAGCGACGAGGCGAGCCAGAAGGGCGCGCTCGGCATCGCGCTCGCCGAGCGGGGCTGGGAGCTGGCGCAGAGTCAGGCTTGACGGAAGGCGTCCCGCCAAGTTACGCCCTGATCCTCAGCAGAAGGACGGCAGACGATGGTTCGCGCGCTCGCATATCCGGGGTTCCCCACGCGGTGACGTGAGCGCACGCTTCTTGTCTGCATGCAACCCCGACGGCGCGAGCCCTCGGGGTTTTTCTTTGCCCGGATTCGGCTGCTGTGTGTTCGCAGAAGAGGAAAGGTCATGACCACGCACTACGTCCAGTGCGAGCTGTCCCGCCATCGGCTCGTGCACGTCACGAAACAAGTCACCTGGCTGCCGGAGCGCTTCGCCCGCGTGGGCGGATACGTGAAGCTGAAGGAAGAGGGCGGCTGGCAGGACGGGTGGCGGGTCACCGCGGCCTATCCGGAAGCGCGGCTCAGCCACGAGGTGCTGATGGAGCGCAGCCAGGACTACAAGCGCACCCGCGCCGCCTCGGACATCTGACCGTCTGGGCGGGCCGTCGCAGGACGGCCCGTCACTCACATCCCGGCCGTGCCGTCCTCGCGCTCCCGGCGCCGCCGCAGGCGGGTGACGCCGTAGATCGTCGCGAGCCGCAGGCGGGCGGAGCGGACCGGAGGGGCGCTGCGCTCCGCGGGG
>NZ_LABY01000126.1 GCF_001043975.1 Methylobacterium variabile | reverse complement strand
CCGAGCGGACTTGGCGGCGGCTTGCCGCCGCCAAGTCCGCTCGGGAGCGTGTTTCCGCCGCACGGGTAGCCGAAAACCCGACTGCCGTCGAGGTATGTTCATTTATACATTTTTAGACTGTGAAATACCCGCGGCGGGCTCCGCCGCGAGGGGCGCCACCCTCCCGAGCTTGTCGGGATTGCGGGTGATGAACACCCCGGCGATCCGCCCGGCCTCGATCGCGAAGGCGGTGGTCTGCAGCACCCCGTCGCGCTCCCGCGAGAGATAGCCCGGCAGCCCGTCGATCGTCACGGTGCGCAGCATGAGGCCGGGCCGCGTGAGCTTGCGGTGCAGCCCGGCATAGAGCCGCAGCACCCGCTCGATCCCGACGATCGGGTTGCGGAAGGCCTGCACCTTGCCGCCGCCGTCGGCGCGCACCACGACGGTGTCGGCCAGGATCGTCCGCAGGGTGGCGAGGTCGCCGCTGGTGGTGGCCGCGAAGAAGGCCTGGGCGAGGCGCCGTCCCTCCTCCGGCGCCACCGGGTAGCGCAGGCGGGCCGCCCGCACGTTGCGCCGCGCCCGGGCGGCGAGCTGGCGCACCGCCGCTCCCTCGCGCCCCAGGGTCGCCGCCACCTCCGCGAGCGGCACCCCGAACACGTCGTGCAGCAGGAAGGCCGCCCGCTCCAGCGGCGAGAGCCGCTCGAGCGCCAGCATCAGCGTCAGGGTGAGGTCGTCGTGCCCCTCGTCCGGCTCCTCCACCAGGGGCTCGGGCAGCCAGGTCCCGACATAGGTCTCGCGCCGGGCGCGGGCCGATTTCAGCCCGTCGAGGCACAGGCGCGCCACGACCCGCGACAGGTAGGACGCCGGCGCGGCGACGCCCGCCGGATCGACCTCGCGCCAGCGCAGCCAGGCGGTCTGGACCACGTCCTCGGCCTCCGCGTGCGAGCCGAGCATGCGGTAGGCGAGGCGCAGCAGCCGGGGGCGCTCCGCCTCGAACAGGGCGGTGCCGGGGTCAGGCCGCGCCACGGGCCGGGTCCACGTCGTGCACCGCCCGCAGGCCGACCTGAAGCCGGTTCCACAGGTTGATGGCGCCGATCTGCAGGGTGAGGTTGACCTGCTCGGTCTCGGTGAACTGGGCCGCCAGGGCGGCGTAGTCCTCGTCCCCGGCGCCGGTCTCGGCGACCCGGGTCAGGGCCTCGGTCCAGGCCAGGGCGGCGCGCTCCCGCGGGCTGTAGAGCGTCGCCTCGCGCCAGGCATTCAGCAGGTAGAGGCGCAACTCCGTCTCGCCGTGGCGCCGTGCCTCGGCGGCGTGCATGGCGATGCAGTAGGCGCAGCCGTTGATCTGCGAGGCGCGCATCTTCACGAGGTCGAGCAGGCTCCGCTCCAGGCCGCTCGCCCGGATGCCGGCCTCCACCGCCATCATCGCCTTGATGGCGGCGGGAGCGAGGGCGAAGGGGTTCTCGATCCGCGGGGTCATGGTGGTGGTCATGGCTCCTGTCCTCCTGGGTCCTGTCCCGAGGCGCCCGGGCGATCCCGCGATGCGGGGCGCGGCGCTCATCACCAGGACGAGGCGGCGGGGTCCGGATGTGACATGCCTCCCGCGGACATCGCGCCGGCCCGTCGGCCCAGGAACACCCATACTCCTCCCGGGTTGACGAGCGACCCGGGTCGACGCGCCGCGCGCCGTCGCGGCGGCCCACGTGCACGAGGATGATTTGCAGGCGCCAACGCGCTGACCTTGCGGTATGCTTCGCGGTTCTCGGCCGTGGGGTGGCCGAGTCTTAAACGATCCGAGAGGCCGCATGTCCGAGACCCTGCATCGCACCGCCCTCGAGTCCGGCCCCGCCCCGGGGCTCGGCGCGACACAGACCTTACCCGTCGCCACGGGACCGCACCGGGTGGTGATCGTCGGCGGCGGCTTCGGCGGCCTCACGACCGCCCGCGGCCTCGGTGGCGCCGAGGGCATCGCCGTCACGCTGATCGACCGGCGCAACCACCACCTCTTCCAGCCGCTGCTCTACCAGGTCGCGACCGCCGTGATCGCGCCGGGCGAGATCGCCGAGCCGATCCGGGCGATCCTGCGCCGGGACCGCAACGTCCACGTGCTGATGGGCGAGGTCGAGGGCGTCGACACGCAGGGCCGTACGGTGCGTCTGCGCGACGGCACCCGCATCCCCTACGACACGCTGGTCCTCGCGACGGGCGCCACGCACAGCTACTTCGGCCACCCCGAGTGGGAGCGCTACGCTCCGGGCCTCAAGACCCTCGACGACGCGCGGCGCATCCGCGCCCGGGTGCTGCTCGCCTTCGAGGCCGCCGAGCGCGAGGACGATCCGGCCGCCCGCGAGCGGCTGATGACCTTCGCGGTGATCGGCGGCGGCCCGACCGGCGTCGAGATGGCCGGCGCCATCGCGGGCCTCGCCCACCACGCCCTGTCGCGGGACTTCCGTCGCATCGACCCGAAGGAGGCCCGCATCCTGCTGATCGAGGCGGCGCCCCGGGTGCTCGGCACCTTCTCGGAGGATCTCTCGGCCTATTCGCGCCGGGCGCTCGAGCATCTCGGCGTCACGGTGCTGACCGACCACGCGGTCGAGGACGTGTCGGAGGACGGCGTCACGGTGGCGGGCCGGCTGATCCCGGCCGCCACCGTGGTCTGGGGCGCGGGCGTCCGGGCCTCGCCGGCGGGCGAGTGGCTCGGGGTCGAGACGACCCGCCAGGGCCACGTGCCGGTCGGGCCGGACCTCGCGGTGATCGGCCGTCCGAACGTCTACGCCCTCGGCGACCTCGCGATGGCGAAGGCCGAGGACGGCACGCCCCTGCCGGGCCTCGCCCAGGTCGCCGACCAGCAGGGGCGCTATCTCGGCCGCGCCCTGCGGGACCGCATCCTGCACGGCACGACGCCGGCGCCGTTCCGCTTCCGCAGCCGCGGCAACCTGGCGATCATCGGGCGCAACGCCGGCGTGGTGCAGTGGGATCACCTCAAGCTCAAGGGCTTCCTCGCCTGGCTCGTCTGGGGCGTCGCCCACGTCTACCTGCTGGTCGGCTTCCAGAACCGCATCGTCGTCACCCTGCGCTGGCTCTGGGCCTATCTCAGCTTCCAGCGCGGCGCCCGCCTGATCGCCGAGCGCGACGAGGCCGTCATGGCGCTGATCCGCGGCAAGGTGCCGGCCGAGCCTCCCCCGCCCTGAACTCCCGAAGAGGCCCACGATGGCAAAAACCCCCTCCGACCTGCCGCCGACCCGCACCATCGAGCCGATCGCGGCGCCCCCCGAGTCCCGGGCGCCGACCTCGGCCCAGCTCAAGGCCGACATCGACAGCGGCCGCACCGGCGACAAGACGGAGGTGTTCGATCCCGGCCTCTCGCCCCTCGGCACCGACGACGAGGCCGCCGGCAACACGCCCTCGCCCGAGCGGGTCGCGCTGGCCCGCAAGACGGAAGGGGCCGGGCGCTGGAGCGGAGGCGGCGAGAAGAAGTCCTACGCCCATCACCGCCAGAACAAGGCGCTGTGGTTCTTCCTCGCCTTCATCGTGCTGGCGGCGATCGTGTTCGCGTCGGTGGCGTGGTTGCGGTGACCGACGGTCTGTCGACGCGCTCGACCGATCCGGCACCCACCGGGTCGTTCCGGGGCCGCGAAGGCGGAGCCCGGAATCCAGAAAAGTAGCTGAGAGAGAATAGATGGTCTCAAGCACACTCTGAGTCGAACCGAGTCGAACAACCCTCACCGCCGCTCCCGCGGCACGAAGAACGGCGTCGGTTCGAGCTCGGCATCCTCGTGCGCCACCATGCGGGGGAAGTGCGCGTCGGCCTGCGAGACGAAAAGGTCGCGTACCAGCGCCTGGGCGAGCCGCGTCGCCCCGATGCCGAGGCCCGGTATGTCGCCGGCGAGCGCGCCGTGGCTGAGGCTCACCCCCCAGTTGAAGACGTGCAGCAGGTTCAGCTCCGGCAGGGCGCCGGGCACCCGCTCCACCATCTCCATGCCGTCGCCGAGATAGGGGAATCGGGCGGCCTCCGGATGAGCGGCGGCCTCCTCGGCGGACACCCGCTCGCCCCAGGTCAGCACCGCCTCGCGGAATGCCGCGAGTTCCGGCCGCCGGGTCAGGTCGACGTCGAAGCCCGCCGCCACCACGGCGGCGTCGACGGGGTAGCGCCCCTTCGGCGTCTCGATCACGAGCCCGTCCGGACGCTCCGCGATCCCGCTCCAGCCCTCGCCGAGCCGCACCGCGAATCCCGGATGGCGGATGCAGCGCAGGACCGATTCGTGCGGCGGCGGCGTGCCCTCCGCCATCATGAAGGTGGTGAAGGCCCAGCGCCGGGCGTCGTCGAGGGCGGCGTAGCCGCGCAGGAAGCCCGGGAAGGCCGCCCATTTCGACTTGTTGACCTGCGGGAAGTGCGGGCGCCGCACGAACAGGGTTACCTCCGCGGCGCCGGCCTCCAGCGCCGTGGCGGCATTGTCGATCGCCGAGGCCGAGGCGCCGAGCACCGCGATCCGCCCGCCGCGGAAGCGCGCGAAGTCGATCGGGTCGGAGGAATGGAACAGGCGGCCCGCGCCGCCCGCCGCGAAGGCCGGCATCCGCCGCCCGCCCGAGCCGTCGCGGCCGCTCGCCAGCACCACCTTGCGGGCATGGACCGTCTCGGGGCCGGCGGGGCCCTCGATCGCGGCGCCGATCAGCCCGTTCGCCGGCCACAGCCGCGCGAGCCGGGTGTCGTTCTCGACCGGCACCCCGACGGTGTCGCGCACGAACAGGAGGTAGCGCAGCCAGTCGAGGCGCGGGATCTTGTAGAGGTCGCGCCAGCCCTCCTCGCCCGCCTGCGCCTCCCACCAAGCCCGGAAGGTGAGGGAGGGGATGCCGAGATCCGGCCCGGTCAGGTGCTTGGGCGAGCGCAGGGTCTCCATCCGGGCGAAGGTGCCCCACGGCCCCTCCGCGCCCCGGGGCGCCTGGTCGATCACCCGGATGTTCGAGACGCCCTCGCGCAGGAGCGCGAAGGCGGCGGTCTGCCCGCACATGCCGGCCCCGACCACCAGAACGTCGAGGGCGGGGCGTCCGTCCGGGCCCTCGACCGGCAGGGTCCAGGAGGCCGGCGGGTGGTTGAGGCGGGCGAGGTCGCGCCGCACCTCGGCGGCGAGGTGCGTCAGTCCCTTCCCGGCCGCGCTGTCCTGGTGGATATCCATGTCCCGTCCCGGAGGTCCCGATGCCCGAATTGTCCTGCTTCTACAGCCTGTCCTCCCCCTGGGCCTATCTCGGCGGGCCGAAGCTCCAGGACATCGTGCGCCGCCACCGCGCCCGGCTGGTGCTGAAGCCCTTCGACTTCCAGGAGGTGGTGCCCAGGACCGGCGGCGTGCCGATCCGGACCCGGCCGCAGCCGCGACGCGATTATCATGCCGTCGAGCTCGCCCGCTGGCGCGACTACCTCGGCCTGCCGCTCAACGTGACGCCCCGGCACTACCCGATGGAGAACCCGGCGCCGAACTGGAACAAGCACGCCGGCTGGACCGTGATCGCCGCTCAGGCGGCCGGCCTCGACGCGTTCCCGCTCTCGCACGCGATCCTGCGCGCCCTCTGGGCCGAGGAGCGCGATATCGCCGACCCTGCGGTGCGCCGGGCCATCGCGGACGAGAACGGCTTCGATGGTGCCGCCCTTGTGGCCGCCGAGGGCAGCGAGCCCGTGCAGGCGCAGTACCGCCGCAACGGCGCGGAGGCGGAAGCCCTCGGGGTGTTCGGCTCGCCGACGATCGTGCTCGACGGCGAGCTGTTCTGGGGCCAGGACCGGCTCGACTTCGTCGACCGGGCGCTGGCGCGGCGGGCCTTTGCAGGGCTGAGCTGAGCCGGGCGCATGGCGACCGGCCTCCGTCGTGCGACAAGGGGCGGGGGCGAGAGGCTAACAAAGTCGAGGCCATCAAAGGCCCCCTTGCGCGCGAGGAAACATGCACAACAGCGAGGCGATCTGGCGGCACGTCGAGGATCACGCGGCGGAGTTCGTCGCCCTCTCCGACCGGGTCTGGGAGATGCCCGAGCTCAACTTCCAGGAGGTGCGCTCGGCGGCCGAGCACACCGCGATGCTGCGGGCGCAGGGCTTCCGGGTAACCGAGGGCATCGACGGCATCCCGACCGCCATGATGGGCGAGGCCGGGGAGGGCGGTCCGGTCATCGCGATCCTGGGCGAGTACGACGCCCTGCCGGGCCTGAGCCAGGAGGCTGGCATCACCGAGCACCGGCCCCGGCCCGGCGAGGGCGCCGGCCACGGCTGCGGCCACAACCTGCTCGGCGCCGGCGCGCTGCTCGCCGCCACCGCGGTCAAGGACTGGCTCGCGGCGGAAGGGCTGCCGGGCCGCGTGCGCTACTACGGCTGCCCGGCGGAAGAGGGCGGAGCGGCCAAGACCTTCATGGTGCGCGACGGTGTCTTCGCCGACGTCGACGTGGCGATCACCTGGCATCCGGGCCCGTTCGCGGCGATCTGGGAGCCGGTGTCGCTGGCGATCCAGCTCCTCGACTTCACCTTCGCGGGCAAGGCCTCGCACGCGGCCGCCGCACCCCATCTCGGCCGCTCGGCCCTCGACGCGGTCGAGCTGATGAATGTCGGCGTCAACTACATGCGCGAGCACATGCCGAGCGACGCGCGGGTCCACTACGCCTATCTCGACGCCGGCGGCATCGCCCCCAACGTGGTCCAGGCCGGCGCCACGGTGCGCTACCTCGTGCGCGCCGCCGACCTGCCGGGCCTCCTCGACCTCGCGGCCCGGGTGCGCCGGATCGCCGACGGCGCCGCCCTGATGACCGAGACCACGGTGACGAGCCGGGTGGTCAGCGCGATGTCGAACCTGCTGCCGAACCCGCCCCTGGAGCAGGCCCTGCACGCCAACCTCATGCGCCTCGGGCCACCGCCCTTCGATGCCGAGGACCGCGCCTTCGCGGAAGAAATCCGGGCGACGCTGACCCGCGAGGACATCGTCTCGGCCCATCGCCGCTTCGGCGTGCCGGTGACCGATGCGCCCCTCTGCGACACGATCGTGCCGCTCGACGCCCGCGGCGAGCGGATGATGGGCTCGACCGATGTCGGCGACGTGAGCTGGGCCGTGCCGACCGTGCAGGCCCGCGGTGCCACCTACGCCATCGGCACCCCCGGCCATTCCTGGCAGATGACCGCCCAGGGCAAGACCCCGGCGGCCCACAAGGGCATGGTCCACGTCGCCAAGGCGATGGCCGGCACCGCCGTCGACGTCCTGCGCGACCCCGATCTCCTGGCCCGCGCCAAGGCCGACCACGCCGAGCGGCTGGCGCGCACGCCCTATGTCAACCCGCTGCCGGCGGGCCTGGCGCCGCCGCTCGACATGGTGGGGTGACGGGCGGTCGTCGCGCCCTTGCCTTTTCCTCGGCATGGGGCGACCTCGCGCGGTCGCCCCATCGTGCCCTGGTGCCCGGTGGTCCCGCGGCAGCCTCCCGAGGTGCCGATGGACAAGTTCGATGCGAAGAAGGACCTGAAAGACCTCTACACCGCGCCCGTGGGACGCTTCCTGGTGCTGGACGTCCCCCCGGCGCGCTACCTCATGGTTGACGGACAGGGCGACCCGAATGTCGAGCCCGGCTACGGCGAGGCGGTGGAAGCGCTCTACGTCGCGTCCTACACGCTCAAGTTCATGAGCAAGGGTGAGCTCGGCCGGGACTACGTCGTTCCCCCGCTCGAGGGCCTCTGGTGGGCCGACGATTACGCCGATTTCGTCGCGCGCCGGAAGGATCGCTGGTCCTGGACCACGATGACCCTGGTGCCGGACTTCGTTCCCGATGCGTGCGCCGAGGCGGCGCTGGCGCTGGCGCGCCGAACGAAGGATCGACCGGGCCTGAGCCGGCTCCGATGCGCCGCCCTGGCGGAGGGGCGCTGCGTCCAGACGCTCCATCTCGGCCCCTACGACGACGAAGGCCCGATCCTGAGGACGCTTCACGGCGAATACCTGCCCGCCAACGGCCTGCGCGAGACGGGCCTGCATCACGAGATCTACCTGAGCGATCCGCGCCGGACGGCCGCGGCGAAGCTCCGGACGATCCTGCGCCAGCCCGTCGGACCGGTCGCCTAGCTGCTGGCGTCGCCGTCACGCCAGCAGGTCGCGGTGCTCGCGGTGGCGGCGCAGCCAGGTCGCGGCATAGCCGCAGAGCGGCACGATCCGCGACCCTTCCGCCCGCGCGGTCTCGGCGACGCCCTGCATCAGCCGGTCGGCGGTGCCGGTGCCGCGCAGGGCCGGGGGCGCGTAGACGTAGGCGATGACGAGGGTGCCGGGCTGGCGGCGGTAATCGGCGTAGGCGATCTGGCCGTTCACCTCGAGCTCGAACCGGCTCCGCTCCGGGTTGTCGCGCATGGGGACTATTCGGGGGCTCTTCGGGTTGGGGGGTGTGAGAGGGCAAGCGGTGGGAGGCCGGGGCGGTTCCGCCGCGAGGACGGACCCCGACCGCTCCGGGCCGGCTCGAAGGGACCGCTCGTGAATCGGTCCGCGCGGAAGCGGACATGGTGAGGTCAGGCGCAGGACCCCTCGCCCGTGGGGGAGGGGAACCGCGACGCCAATGTGCGGGGTTGCCTCGCGCGGGCCTCCGCCTCACTCCTTCGGCACCAGCCGTCCGGCGGAGGTCAGGCAGAGGCAGACCGCCCCGAGGGCGAACTCCCAGCGGCGGATGTCGCCGCCGATCGACGCCACCACGGCCTGGCCGATCAGCACCACCCCGACGAGAGGCGGCACGACCGTGAGGGCGAGGCGCAGGGTCCTGCGCCAGCCCCCGCGCGATGGTCCGCCTGCCGCCATCGCCCGTTCAGCGCTGGGTGTTGGCGGCCGTCTGGCCGAACATGACCTTCTTCGCCTCCTCCGACATCGTCGGCTGCTGGTTGATCTCCGCCGCCTTGGCGTAGGCGGCCTTGGTGGCCGGGCGCTCGGCGATCGCGTGGAACCAGCGCTTCAGGTGCGGGTGGTTCTCGAGGTTCTGGCGCTGGCGCTCGTACGGCACGATCCACGGATAGATCGCCATGTCGGCGATGCTGTAGTCCTCGCCCGCCACGAAGGTCCGGTCGGCGAGGCGCCGGTCGAGCACACCGTAGAGCCGGTTGGTCTCGTTGACGTAGCGGTCGATGGCGTAGGGAATTTTCTCCGGCGCGTACTGCACGAAGTGGTGGTTCTGCCCGGCCATCGGGCCGAGGCCGCCCATCTGCCAGAAGAGCCATTGCAGCACCTCGGCCCGTCCGTGCACGTCGGCGGGGATGAAGCGGCCGGTCTTCTCGGCGAGGTAGAGCAGGATCGCTCCCGACTCGAACAGCGACACCGGCGCGCCGCCGCCCGTCGGTTCGTGGTCGACCAGCGCCGGGATGCGGTTGTTCGGGGCGATCTTCAGGAAGTCGGGCTGAAACTGCTCGCCCTTGCCGATGTTGATCGGCTTGATCGCGTAGGGGAGGCCGGCCTCCTCCAGGAACATCGTGACCTTGTGACCGTTCGGGGTCGTCCAGTAGTAGAGGTCGATCATCCGCTGCTCCGGGGCTCGCCGTGCAAGACGTCCTGCATGAGGCTGACGCGGAGGTGGCGCGCCGTCCCGGGCCGGTCAAGCCGCACCCGGCGCAGGGCAGACCTCATTCTCGCAGTGGGAATCCGGCAGGCCGCGAACGGCCCACGGCCCGTCGCCCACCCGGACGCGTCGTCCGGCCATCCGCGAAACTAATATATTTGCAAATCTGATATATCAGCGTAGGATGCGAATCAGGGAGGCCCTCCGGGAATGGCGCGACAGCAGCGCCGCAGGCGAGGGACGAGAGCATGGACGCCATCCGCATCGCCCCGCGCAAGGCGCAGAACCGCATGCCGAGCCGCGACCCTGAGCGGCCGCCGACGGCCGCCGCGGTGATCCGGCAGGACCTGCGCGCCCGCATCGCCTCGCTGGCCATGCGCCCGGGCGAGCCGATCAACGAGAAGGAGCTGGCGCGCCAGTACGGCGTCAGCCGCACGCCGGTGCACGAGGCGGTGCTGAAGCTCGCGGAAGAGGGCCTGGTCGCGATCTTCCCGCAATCGGGCACCTTCGTCGCGCTGATCCCCTACGCCGACCTGCCCGAGGCGATCATCATCCGCCGCTCCCTCGAGGAGACGAGCGCGCGCCTCGCCGCCGAGCGTGGCGAGGCGGCCGGCCTCGCGGCGATCGACCAGGCGATGGCGGTGCTGGCCCGGGCGGCCGGCGCGGGCGACCGCGAGGCGTTCCACCAGGCCGACGAGGAGTTCCACTCCCGCGTGGCCCAGGCCGCCGGCTATCCGGGGATCTGGCGCCTGGTCCAGCAGGTGAAGGTGCAGGTCGACCGCTTCCGGCGCCTCACCCTGCCGCAGGCCGGCCGCTTCGGCCGCGTCATCGCCGAGCACGGAGCGGTGCGGGACGCGATCGCCTCCCGCGACCCGGACGAGGCGGCGCGCCGGATGGGCGCACATCTCGGCGGGCTCCTCGCCGACCTCGGCGACATCGCGGACCTCAACCCCGACTGCTTCGACGGGATCGGCGACGAGACCCGACCGTGACCGCCGCGGCCGACACGACGGCACCAAGGAAGAACAGGGAGGACATCATGGACATCGAGATCAGGCAGGTGGCGCATCCCGAGGCGGTGCGCGGCTTCGACACCGAGACCCTTCGTCGGCACTTCCTGATCGAGCGGCTGTTCGCGCCGGGCGAGGTGCGGCTCACCTACAGCCACATCGACCGGCTGGTCGTCGGCGGCGCGATGCCGGGAGAGGGCGGCCTCGCCCTGCCGACCCCGAAGGCGGTCGGCACCGACCACTTCCTCGCCCGGCGCGAGCTCGGCACGATCAATGTCGGCGGCCCGGGCCGGGTGCGGGTGGGGGGCGCCGTCCACGCGGTCGGCCCGCGGGACGCGCTCTACGTCGGCAAGGATGCCGGCGAGGTGGTGTTCGAGAGCGACGACCCGGAAAACCCGGCGAAGTTCTACCTCGTCAGCACCCCGGCCCACGCCGCCCACCCGACCGTGACGATCCCGGCCGAGCGGGCCAAGCGCATGGAGGTCGGCGACCAGGCGACCTCGAACCGGCGCACCATCCGCCAGTACATCCTGCCCGGCATCTGCGACTCGTGCCAGCTCGTCATGGGCCTGACCCAGCTCGAGCCCGGCAGCATGTGGAACACCATGCCGTGTCACACCCACGACCGGCGCTCCGAGGTCTACCTCTACTTCGACCTCGACCCGAACGCCCGGGTGCTGCACCTGATGGGCGAGCCGACCCAGACCCGCCACCTCGTCGTCGCCTCCGAGCAGGCCGTGCTGTCGCCGGGCTGGTCGATCCATTCCGGCGTCGGCACCAGCCACTACGCCTTCATCTGGGCGATGGGCGGCGACAACCAGGACTACACCGACATGGACATGGTCGCCATGTCCGACCTGCGGTGAGCGCCATGGCCGATACCTTGACGGGGGCCTTCGATCTCACCGGGCGCAACGCGGTCGTCACCGGCGCCAATACCGGCCTCGGCCAGGCGATCGCCGTGGCGCTCGCCGAGGCCGGCGCCGGCATCGTGGCGGTCGGCCGCTCCGGCATGGACAAGACCGAGGAGCGCGTGCGCGCCCTCGGCCGCCCGTTCCGGGCGGTGCGGGCCGACCTGTCGACCCTGGAGCCGGTCGAGCGGGTGGTGGCGGAGGCGCAAGAGCTCGGCCGCATCGACGTGCTCGTCAACAACGCCGGCATCATCCGCCGCGCCGACGCCCTCGACTTCACCGAGGCCGACTGGGACGCGGTGATGGACGTGAACCTGAAGTCGGTGTTCTTCCTCTCGCAGGCCGTCGCCCGCCGGATGCTGGCGGACGAACGGGGCGGGCGGATCATCAACATCGCCTCCCTGCTCTCCTTCCAGGGCGGCATCCGCATCCCGTCCTACACCGCCTCGAAGAGCGGGCTCGCCGGGCTGACGCGGCTGCTGGCCTGCGAGTGGGCGGGGCGCGGCATCAACGTCAACGCCATCGCGCCGGGCTACTTCGTCACCAACAACACCGCGGCGCTCCGGGCCGATCCGGAGCGCAACGGCCAGATCCTCGGCCGCATCCCGGCCGGCCGCTGGGGCGATCCCGGCGACATCGGCGGCGCCGCCGTGTTCCTCGCCTCGCCGGCGGCCGCTTACGTCCACGGGATCGTGCTGCCGGTCGACGGCGGCTGGCTGGCCCGGTGATCTTGCATGCATTACCGCTTCGATTTCGCCGCCCTGGAAGAGTACTGGCCCGACTTCCTGTCGGGGGCGCTGACCACGCTGCAGATGACCGCGGTCGCGACCGTGCTCGGCCTCGTCATCGGCATCCTGTGCGCCATCGGCCGGCGCAGCCCGCGGGCCTGGCTCTCGGGCCTCTGCGGCGCCTACGTCGAGGCGGTGCGCAACACGCCCTACCTGATCCAGATCTTCTTCATCTTCTTCGGCCTCTCCAGCATCGGCGTGCGCCTGCCGGTGCTCGCCGCCGCGATCCTGACGCTCGTCATCAACGTCGGCGCCTATACGGGCGAGATCGTGCGCGCCGGCATGGACACGATCCCGGCCGGCCAGGTCGAGGCGGCGGAATCCCTCGGGCTGTCGCGGGCGCAGATCTACTGGGACATCATCCTGCGCCCGGCCCTGGAGCGGGTCTACCCCGCGCTGACCAGCCAGTTCGTGCTGATGATGCTCGCCTCCTCGATCACCTCGCAGATCTCGGCCGAGGAGCTGACCGCGGTCGCCAACAACATCACGTCGATCACCTTCCGCAGCTTCGAGACCTACATCGTGGTCGCGTTCCTCTACCTCGCCCTGGCGGTGCTCCTGAAGCTCGCCTTCTGGGGGCTGGCCCAGGCGCTCTTCCCGCGCCGCCGCCGCCTCGGCACGCCGCTGTGAGGGGATGATGGGCAGCTTCACCCTCAACCACGTCCTCTACCTCCTCCAGGGCGCTGCCTGGACCGTGGTGCTGACGGCGCTCGCCTTCCTGCTCGGCGGGGTCGCGGGCTTCGGCGTGATGGTCCTGCGCACCAGCCGCAGCCGGATCGTGCGCCGGGCCTCCCTGCTGTGGGTCCAGGCGATCCAGGGCACGCCGCTCCTGATCCTGCTGTTCGTGGTCTATTTCGGCCTCGGCGTCGTCGGGATCGAGCTGCCGCCGCTCCTCGCCGCCGCGGTCTCGCTGATGGTCTATTCGAGCGCGTTCCTCGGCGAGATCTGGCGCGGCTGCGTCGAGGCGGTGCCGCGCACCCAGACCGAGGCCGCCGAGTGCCTGGCGCTGTCGCGCTGGCAGGTCCTGTTCGACGTGGTGCTGCCCCAGGCCGCCCGCATCGCGGTGCCGCCGACCGTCGGCTTCTTCGTCCAGGTGCTCAAGAACACCTCGCTCGCCTCCGTCGTCGGCTTCGTCGAGCTGACCCGCGCGAGCCAAGTCATCAACAACTCGCTGTTCCAGCCCTTCCTGGTCTTTGGCCTCGCGGGCTGCCTGTACTTCGCCCTCTGCTACCCGCTCTCGCGCTGGAGCCGCAGGCTCGAAAGGAAGCTCAATGTCGGCCGTCGTCAGCCTGCGTGACGTTCACAAGCGCTTCGGCCAGGTCGAGGTCCTGCGCGGCGTCACCCTCGACATCGCCGCCGGCGAGGTCGTGGCGGTGATCGGCCGCTCAGGGTCAGGCAAGAGCACGGCGCTGCGCTGCATCAACCGCCTGGAGGTCATCCAGTCCGGCACGATCGAGGTCTGCGGCCACGCCGTCCACGATCCCGCCCTCGACCTGCGCGTCCTGCGCCAGGACGTCGGCATGGTGTTCCAGAGCTACAACCTCTTCCCGCACCTCACCGTGGCCGAGAACATCACGCTGGCGCCGCGCCGGGTGAAGCGCACGCCCCGGGCCGAGGCACGGTCCCTCGCCGAGGAGGCGCTCGCCCGGGTCGGGCTGTCGGACAAGATCGACGCCTACCCCGAGCAGCTCTCCGGCGGGCAGCAGCAGCGGGTCGCCATCGCCCGCTCGCTCGCCATGCACCCGAAGGTGATGCTGTTCGACGAGGTGACGTCTGCCCTCGACCCGCACCTCACCGGCGAGGTCCTGAAGGTGATGGAGGGGCTCGCCCGCGGCGGCATGACGATGATCGTCGTCACCCACGAGATGGGCTTCGCCCGCCGCGTCGCCGACCGGGTGATCTTCATGCACACCGGCCTCGTCTGGGAGACCGGGCCCGGCCAGATGCTCGCGGCGCCGCAGACGCCGGAACTCAAGGACTTTCTCGCCGCCGACCTCTGATCCCGCGGTCGCGGTCCTTGCCGGTCGAACCAACAGAAATCTCGCAGGAGGAAACCATGTCCGTCACCCGCCGGGCGCTCGCCCTCGTCCTCTCCGCCCTCGTCCTGGGCGCCACCGCGCCGGCCGCCTGGGCCGACCAGCTTGCCGACATCAAGGCGGCCAGGAAGATCCGCATCGCCGTGGCGATGGGCATCCCGCGCTTCGCCTTCGTGGATGCCGCGCTGCAGCCCACCGGCTCGGACGTCGAGACCGCCCGGATGATCGCCAAGGACCTCGGCGTCGCGCTCGACCTCGTGCAGATCACCAACGCCGCCCGCGTTCCCACCATCCAGACCCGCAAGGCGGACATCCTGGTGGCGAGCCTCGCGGTGACGCCCGAGCGCAAGAAGGTGATCGACTTCACGGTGCCCTACGCCACCCTCAACATCATCGTGGCGGGCGCCAAGGGCGTGGCGGTGAAGGGCTACCCCGACATCGTCGGCAAGCGCATCGGCGTGACGCGGGCGACCGTCAACGACATGCTGGTGACCCAGAACGCCAAGGGCGCCGAGATCGTGCGCTTCGAGGACGACGCCACCCTGATCACCGCGGCGGTCTCAGGCCAGGTCGACCTCGTCTCGACCCAGGAGGCGGTCGTGGCGGTGATGAACGAGAAGCGCCCCGACCGCCCGTTCGAGGTCAAGTTCGTCCAGAGCGAGCTGAACCTCGGCATCGCGCTGCCGCAGGGCGAGGACGCGCTCAAGAGCTGGCTCAACGAGTGGGTCAAGACCAACGTGGCGAATGGCCGGCTGACGACGATGTTCCGCAAGTTCCACGAGCGGGACCTGCCGGCGGACCTGACCTCGCGGAACTGAGGCCGCGCCTGTGACCCCTCCCCCATTGCGGGGGAGGGCTCCGACGCAACCTTCGGCGGTTGGATCAGGGCGGAACGCGCCCCTCACCCCTCCCCGGGCTGCACCCCGTCGTATCCCTCGATCACGATGAGGTCGATCTCGGCGCCGCCCTCCTGCTTGGCGCGGGCGGCCTGGTACTCGGGCGAGTGCCAGCAGGCGATGGCCTGGTCGTAGCTCGGGAACTCGATCACCACGTTGCGGGCGCGGCTCGACCCGCTGACCGCCTCGAAGGCGCCGCCGCGCACCAGGAAGCGCCCGCCGAACTTTGAGAACGCAGCGCCGTTGGCCGCGACATAGTTCTTGTAGGCCTCCGGATTCGTGACGTCGACGCGGCCGACCCAGTATCCCTTCGCCATTGCATTCCTCCCTTTTTGTCAGGCTCTGGTTCTAGAGCGCCGCCGCCATCTCGTCGACGATGCGGCTGGCCACGTCGCGCGGGTCGGCGGCGGCGGTGATGGGTCTGCCGACCACGACGTGGTCGACATCGGCGCGCATCGCCTCGGCCGGGGTCACCACCCGCTTCTGGTCGCCGATCTCGGCGCCGGCCGGCCGGATGCCCGGGGTGACGATCAGCCGGTCCGGCCCGATCACCGCCCGCACCTGCGCGGCCTCCGCCGCCGAGCAGACGATGCCGTCGATGCCGATCGCCTTGGCAGCCGCCGCCCGCACCGCGACGAGGTCGGCCACCGGGAGCGCGTAGCCGGCATCCCGCGCGTCGGCGTCGTCGTAGGAGGTCAGCACCGTGACCCCGAGGACCTTCAGGCCGCTCCCCGCCTTGTCGCGCCCGCTCACCGCTGCCCGCATGGTCTGCGGGTAGGCATGCACCGTGAGGAAGGTGGCGCCGATGCCGGCAAGCGACTGCACGCCCTCCTCGACGGTGTTGCCGATGTCGTGGAGCTTGAGGTCGAGGAAGACCTTGTGCCCGCCCCGCACCAGACGCTCGGCGAGACCGAGGCCGCCCGCGTAGCCGAGGCGGTAGCCGATCTTGTAGAAGCTCGCGGCGTCGCCGATCCGCGCGATCAGGCGCTCGGCCTCGTCGGTGCTCGCCATGTCGAGGGCGACGATCAGGCGGTCGCGGGGGCTGATGGGCTCGGGCACGGGATCTCCAGGAATGTCGTCGGGCGCACCCATCACGGAGTGCAGTCCAGAATCAAGCCCGGCCCGTCACGTCGGATCGTTATCGGCATCACCCGGAATGAGCCTCGTCACCGTCATCTCGGGGCCGCGGGCCAAGGTTACGACCAGCCGATGTGCCGGCTGCTCCCGCGACTCGCTCATGCGCCTCCTGCCCTTTCCCGGACGACTGCAGCGAAGCGGAAGGAGATCCGGGATCCAGCACAGAAAATCGCGAAGCGGCCTTGTTTCTGCAACGTTGCAGCACGCAGAGCCGCTTCGCGGCACTTCTTCTGCTTAAATCCCGGATCTCCTTCCACTGCGTTTCAGTCGCCCGGGAAAGGGATGAGATTTATCAGGGGCCGGCAAGCCGATCACCGCGACGGCTCCCGCGCCACCTCTTCCGCCAGCCGCCCCACCTCGGCCCGCAGCACCGGCAGCAGCTCCGCCTCGAACCACGGATGCTTCCGCAGCCACGGCGTGTTGCGCCAGGACGGGTGCGGCAGCGGCAAGAGGCGGGGCCGCCCGTCCTGCGAGAAGATCTCGCGCCAGCGCGCCACCGTGCCGGTGAGGCCGCCGGGCTGGCGGCCGAGGTGCCAGGCTTGCGCGTACTGCCCAATCAAGAGGATCAGCTCCAGGTTCGGCAGCCCGGCGAGCAGCGGCGCCCGCCAGGTCTCGGCGCATTCGCGCCGGGGCGGCAGGTCGCCGCCCTTGGCATCGTGGCCCGGGAAGCAGGCGCCCATCGGCACGATCGCGACGAGGTCGGGATCGTAGAAGGCCGGCTCGTCGAGGCCGAGCCAGTCGCGCAGGCGCCTGCCCGACGGGTCCTGGAACGGTACCCCGCTCTGGTACGCCCGGTTGCCCGGGGCCTGGCTGGCGATGCAGATCCGGGCGCGGGACGTGCCCTGCACGATCGGCCGCGGCTCCACCGGCAGGGGAGGGCCGTGGCGCGGCGCCTCGCGGCAGAGCCGGCAGGTGCGGATGCGCTCGGCCGTCTCGGTGAAGCCCGGCGCCGCTGATGAAAAAAGGGTGCGGCTTGCGCCGCACCCTGAAGTCGTCTCGGGTCCAAAACTGGAAGTCATCCCTTTCATATAGGGTGATGGTTAAGCGTGTGGTGCGCGATCACACGCCGCGGAGCGCCGTGAGGTCGAGGGGCAGCGAGCGCAGGCGCTGCCCGGTGGCGGAGAAGACCGCGTTCGCGATTGCCGGGGCCAGCACCGGCACGCCGGGCTCGCCGATGCCGGTGGGGGCGGCGGCGGACGGCACGATGTGGACCTCGACCTTCGGCATCTCGCTCATCCGGGTTGGCTCGTAGGCGTCGAAGTTCTTCTCCTGCACCTCGCCGTCCTTGAAGGTGATGCGGTTGCGCAGGACCGCCGAGAGCGCGAAGCCGACCGCGCCCTCGACCTGGGCCCGGATGATGTCCGGGTTCACCGCGACGCCGACATCGACCGCCGCGACGATGCGGTTGACCTTGACCTTGCCGGCTTCCGCCGTCACGTCGGCGACCATCGCCACGTAGGAGCCGAACGACTCGTGCGCGGCGACGCCGTAGCCGCGGCCGGGCTTCTGCTCGCGGGCGCTCCAGCCCGCCTTCTCGGCCGCCAGCGTGAGCGCCGCGGAGAGGCGCGGGGCTTGCTTCAACAGGCCGAGGCGGTAGGCCACCGGGTCCTGGCCCGCCGCGTGGGCCAGCTCGTCGATGAACACCTCCATGGCCTGGGCGGTGTGCGAGTGCCCGACCGAGCGCCACCACAGCACCGGCACGCCCTCGCGGGCGTTGTGGACCTCGAACCGGTAGGCCGGCAGGGCGTAGGGCGTGTCGGCCGCGCCCTCGACGGTGGTGGCGTCGACCCCGTCCTTCACCATCATCGCCTCGAGGGCGGTGCCGATGATGATCGACTTGCCGACGACGGTGTGCTCCCAGCCCGTGATGGCCCCCTTGGCGTCGAGGCCGGCGCGGATGCGGTGGTAGGCGGCCGGGCGGTAGTAGCCGCCGGTGATGTCGTCCTCCCGGGTCCAGACCAGGTGGATCGGGGTCTTCTCGCCGGTGGCCTTCAGGATCGCGGCGGCCTCCGCGATGTAGTCGGCCGAGGCCGTGGCGCGCCGTCCGAACGAGCCGCCCGCCCACAGGGTGGTGATGCGGATCTTGTCGGCGGTGGTGCCGAGGATGCCGGCGGCCACCGCCTGCTCGATGGTCTGGAACTGCGAGCCGGCGTAGATGTCGTAGGAGCCGTCCGCCGCCCGCTCGATCGTGGCGTTCAGCGGCTCCATCGGCGCGTGGGCCAGGTAGGGGAAGTTGAACTCCGCCTCCAGCACCTTGGCGGCGCCCTTGATCCCGCCCGCCGCGTCGCCCCGCTTCGAGGCGACGAGGCCGGGCTTGGCGGCCATCGCCTTGTAGGCCGCCTGCTGGGATTCGGTCGATTGCCGCTCGGCGCCGGTATCGTCCCAGGTCACCGTCAGGGCCTCGCGGCCCTTCATCGCCGACCAGGTGTCACGCGCCACCACCGCGACGCCGCTCGGGATGCGCACGACCTGGACCACGCCCGGCACCGCCCTGGCGGCGTCGTCGTCCACGCTCTTCACCGTCGCGCCGAAGCGCGGCGCGCGGGCGACCAGCGCCGTGAGCTGGCCCGGCCGGCGCACGTCGAGGGCGTAAACGGCGCTGCCGTCGGTCTTTGCGTTCGAGTCGAGCCGCGGCAGCCTGGTGCCGATCAGCCGGAAGGCGGACGGGTCCTTCAGGGTCGGGTTCTCGGGGATCGGCTGCACGGCGGCCTTCGCCGCGAAGGCGCCGAACCGGCCCTCCTTGCCGCTCGCGTGGCGCAGCACGCCCTTCTCGATGGTGATCTCGGCGGCCGGGACCTTCCACTCCTGGGCCGCCGCCGCGACCAGCATGGCGCGGGCGGTGGCACCCGCCTTGCGCAGCTGGATCCAGGAATTGGCCACCGCGGTCGAGCCGCCGGTGCCCTGGATCGGCCCGAAGGCGAGGTTGTTGTAGAGGCTGGCATCCGCAGGCGCGAAGACCGCGCGCATCTGCGCCCAGTCGGCGTCGAGCTCCTCGGCGACGATGGTGGCGAGGCCCGTCGTGTTGCCCTGGCCCATGTCGAGGTGCTTGATCACCACCGAGACGGTGTCGTCGGCGGCGATGCGCACGAAGGCGTTGGGCTTGGCCGGGGCCTTGGACAGGTCGGGGCCGCCGGCGGCCCGGGCGCCGTCGCGGGCGAGGTGGAGCCCGATCACGAGGGCGCCGCCCGCGGCGGCCGAGCCGCGCAGGAAGGCGCGGCGGGACGTGACGGCGCTGTCGCGCGTCTTGAGGCTGTGGTTCAGCATGGCGGCGTCCCGGTCAGGCGAGGGAGCGGGCGGCGTCGTGGATCGCCGCGCGGATGCGCTGGTAGGTGCCGCAGCGGCAGACGTTGCCGTCCATGGCGGCGTCGATGTCGGCGTCGCTCGGCTTCCTGTTCTCCGACAGGAGCCCGATCGCCGACATCATCTGGCCCGACTGGCAGTAGCCGCACTGCACCACGTCGAGCTGGCGCCAGGCGGTCCGCACCGCCTCGGCCACCGGGCCGGAGATCCCCTCGATGGTGGTGATCTTGCCCTCGCCGACGTCGCCGAGGCGGGTCTGGCACGAGCGCACCGGCTGCCCGTCGAGGTGGACCGTGCAGGCGCCGCACTGGGCGATGCCGCAGCCGTACTTCGTGCCGGTGAGGTTGAGGTGGTCGCGGATCGCCCAGAGGAGCGGCATCTCGGGATCGGCGTCGACCTCGTAGGTCCGGCCGTTGAGGGTGAGCTTCGTCATCGTGCGCTTCCGACGAGTGGCTGGAACGGTTCCAGCCAGGAACCTGTGCGGCCGCTCCTGCACCGCTGGCAAGCCGGGCCGATGTGCGCCAGCGCACCCGCACATGCATGACCCTGCGTCGCCTCCCGGATGTGTGATGCGTCGCATTCGCGGCATCGCCGCAGGAGGACCTTAACGAATTTCGGCAACCCTCCTCGGGACCGGCCGACGGTCCGCGGCGGCGAGGGAGCGGCACGACCCGAGCTCAATGTCCGAAGTCACGGCGCAGATGGTCCAGCGCGGGCGCGGCCCGACGGCGGAGGAGGCGGCCCGGCGGCGCAAGCTGGCGCGGGACGTTCGCTCGGCCCGCGAGCGGCTGACCTCGTCGATCGGGCTCGAGCGCGCCTTCGACTACGAGCTGCTGCGGGTCTACGCCCAGTACCGGCTCGGCGCCTGCGTGCCGCTGGTGCTGCTCGCCTGCTTCATCGCCGGAGCCTCCGTGTTCTGGGCCCCGGCGGTGCTGAGCGCGGCCTGGTGCGCCGGCGTGCTCCTGGTGGTGGGGGTGAACACCGCCCTGTCCCGCTCCTTCCTGCGGCAGGACCCGGACGCGCTCTCGCTCCGGGCCTCGCGCCGGCGGGTGATCCTGGGCGAGCTGGTGCAGAGCGTGGCCTGGGCGCTCCTGGTGCTGATGCTGTTCCAGGTCGACGCCGCGAACGCCCGCACCTTCGTGATGTTCGTCCTCGTCATCGTGGCCGCCGTGACCACGATGCTGGCCGCCACGGTGCCGCTCGGCGCCTATGCGGGCCTCCTGCCGCTCAGCGCCGCCACCGCCGCGCTGCTGTGGTTCTCCCGCGAGGCGGAATCGGTCCTGCTGGTCGGCATGGCGGTGTGCGCGCAGCTGTTCTTCCTGTTCCTGTCGAACCACCTGCACGCCTCGACGGTCTCGGCGCTGCAGTCCCGGGCCGAGAAGGACGCGGTCTTCGGCGAACTGGAGCAGGCCAAGGCGAATTCCGACGAGGCGCGCCGGCGCGCCGAGGAGGCCAACCTCGCCAAGTCGCGCTTCCTCGCCACGATGAGCCACGAGCTGCGCACGCCGCTCAACGCGATCCTCGGCTTCTCGGAGGTGATGAAGAACGAGGTGTTCGGCCCGCACTCGTCGGCCTCCTACCGGGAATACTCCACTGACATCCACGACAG
Source organism: Methylobacterium variabile (assembly GCF_001043975.1). Classification (GTDB taxonomy): domain Bacteria; phylum Pseudomonadota; class Alphaproteobacteria; order Rhizobiales; family Beijerinckiaceae; genus Methylobacterium; species Methylobacterium variabile. Next base: position 3,342 of record NZ_LABY01000126.1, on the reverse strand, counting down.
CGGCCTGCACCTCCTCAACCTCATCAACGAGATCCTCGACCTCTCGCGCATCGAGGCCGGGCGCTACGAGCTGAACGAGGAGGCCCTGCAGCTCGCCTACGTGGTGGAGGAGGGCCGGCACATGATGGCGCTCCGTGCCCGGGCGAAGAACCAGACCTTCCGCGAGCTGGTCGACCCGTCCCTGCCGCGGCTCTGGGCCGACGAGCGGGCCCTGCGCCAGATCGTGCTCAACGTCCTGTCGAACGCGATCAAGTTCACGCCGCCGGGAGGCGAGATCACCATCAAGGTCGGCTGGACGTCCTCCGGCGGCCAGTACGTCAGCGTGAAGGACACCGGCCCGGGCATCCCGGAGGACGAGATCCCGACCGTGATGTCGTCGTTCGGCCGCGGCTCGCTGGCGATCAAGACCGCCGAGCAGGGGTCGGGCCTGGGCCTGCCGATCGTCAAGGGCCTCGTCGACCTGCACGGCGGCGGCTTCCAGCTCAAGTCGCGGCCGCGGGAGGGCACCGAGGTGATCGTGACCTTCCCGGCCTCCCGGGTGATGGACGCCCTGCCGCCCGTGGCGGAGGGGAGCGCCGCTCCGGCCCGCCCGGTGCGGGCGGCGTGACCGCTCAGGGGCTGAAGATCAGCGTCAGGTAGGCGAGGAACACCACGAGGTGGACGGCGCCCTCGAGCACCGTCGTGCCCTGGCGCGAGAAGGTGATGACGCTGAGCAGCAGCGTCATGGCGAGCACCGCCATCTCGGCGGGGGGCAGGCCGAGCACCACCCGCTGGCCCGACAGGAGGCCGATGGCGAGCACCGCCGGGACCGTGAGCCCGACGGTCGAGGTCACGGCGCCGAGGCAGAGGTTGATCGCCCGCTGGAGCTGGTCGCGCTGGATCGCCTTGATGGCGCTGATGCCCTCCGGCGTGAACACGATGGCGGCGATGATGACGCCGCCGAGCGCCGAGGGCGCCCCGAGGGCCAGGATGCCGTGATCGAGGATCGCCGCCAGGCTCTTCGACAGGAGCACGATCGGCAGCAGGCTGACGATGAGCAGGCCGGCATGGCGCAGGATCGCCCCTGTGCCCGCATCCGGGTGGGCGGGCCCTGCCTCCGGTGCGGCCGCGCCCGGCTTCAGGGCGTCGATGAAGAAGTCGCTGTGCCGGCCGGTCTGGAGCAGCAGGAAGATGCCGTAGAGCACGACCGTCAGACCCGAGAACGCCACCGCCTGGACGGGCGTGAGGGAGCCGTCCGGGGTCGAGCGGGTGAAGTTCGGGATGATGAGCGCGATGGTGGTGAGCGGGATGATCGCCGCCAGGTAGGCGCCGGCGCCGTCGAGGTTGTAGTTCTGGCGGTGGTGGCGCAGGCCGCCGATGATGAGCCCGACCCCGACGAGGCCGTTCATCACGATCATGATGACGGCGAACATCGTGTCGCGCCCGAGCGTCGGGGCAGCCTTGGCGCCGAGCATCACGGCGGCGACGAGCGCCACCTCGATGATCACGATGGAGAGGGTCAGGATCAGGGTGCCGTAGGGCTCGCCGAGGCGGTGGGCCAGCTCCTCGGCCTCGTGCACCACCCCGAAGGCCGACCACAGGATGACGCCGAAGAGCCAGGCGAAGAGCCCGGCCGCCACCAGGGGCGCCTCGAGCGTGCCGAGCCAGCCGCCGCCGAACACCGCGAAGGCCGCCACCGTCGCCCACGCCACCGGCAGCCGCACGACACCCATCCGCCCGAACTCCCCGAACCGCTCCGCTGCCCTAAGGTTAGGGCAGGGGGGAAGGGCGTCCAGGCGTGCCGGTCCGGAAGGGGCGTCAGCCCCGGTGCGCGAAGGCCCAGTAGAGCGTACGGGCCTTGCCGAACAGCGGCCCGGGCTCGAACGTCCGGCCGTCGAGAGCCGTTACCGGCACGACCTTGGCGTAGTTGCCGACCGAGAAGACCTCGTCGGCGCCCATCAGGTCGTCGACTGTCAGGGTCGCCTCCACCACCGTGACCCCTGCCTCGCGCAGGAGCGCGATCACCCGGCCGCGCGTGATGCCGGCGAGGAAGGTGCCGTTCGGCACCGGGGTGTAGACGACGCCGTCGCGGGCCATCATCACGTTGGCGGTGGCGAACTCGGCGACGTTGCCGAGGGCGTCCCGCATCAGCGCGTTGCCGAAGCCGCGGGAGGCGGCCTCCGCGATCGCCCGGGCGCTGTTGGGGTAGAGGCAGCCGGCCTTGGCGTCGAGGGGCGCGGTGTCGGGGGTCGGGCGCCGGAACGGCGACAGGGTGGCGGTGAAGCCGGTCGGCGGCGGCATCGGCGCCTCGTAGAGGCACAGGCACCAGTTGGTCGAGGCCGGGTCGAACCGCACCGCGCCGCCCAGGCCCCCTTCGGCCCAGTACATCGGCCGGATGTAGAGCGCCGCGTCCGGCGCGAAGCGCCCGAGGCCGTCCCGCACCAGCTCCGCCCAGGTTCCCTCCGCCACCACCGGCTCGAGGCCGAAGGCGGCGGCGGAGCGATTGATCCGGGCGAGGTGGAGGTCGAGGTCCGGCGTCACGCCCTCGAAGGCGCGGGCGCCGTCGAACACCGTCGAGGCGAGCCAGGCGGCGTGGGTGCGCGGCCCCATCATCCGCACGTTGCCCGGGTGCCAGGCGCCCTCGAAGAAGGTCCAGGTTTCCTCAGCCCGCGCCGCGTCAGCCATCGCGCCCTCCCGCCCGTCCGCCGCATGATGGCGCGGCCTCGCGCCGGCTGTCCATGCGGGAGCACCATCGCTGGCCGGGAGGGAGGGTTGTGCCCGCCGCGCGTCAGGCGACGCCGGAGTCGGAGCGCTGGGCCAGCAGCTCCAGGGTGCGGAGCACCGCCAGGCCGACGAGGTCGGCGTCGAACAGGCCGTCGGGGGTCGCGGGCTCGACGCCGACCGGTCCCATCCGGCTTCCGGGCGTGTCGATCATGACCTTGTAGACGTCGCCCTGCGGGCTGGACCGGTCCCGCACCAGGGACACCGCATGGTGCCCGACCTCACCGTAGAGCTTCACGTGCTGTGCCGTGTCGCCGCCCCGGACCTTGCGTGGATCACTGCCGCGAGTCTCGGCCGCGCGACGGAAATCCGGACGGATGACGTTGTCCATCTGCCTCTCCCGCTGGTTGCCGCTCAGTCTGCCATGGCTGCTCTTCGGTCGGCCGCCCGGGCTCGCCGGCCCTCGGGGCCGGCTCGGCTGCGAACGCCCGCTGCGGCGCGTTTCCTCCGCAGCGCCGCCGACCGGCGCCGGGCGTCGCTGCGTCTTCGCGTATCGCATGGCAGGATTGCGTGCGGATTGCGCGGAATGTTGCACGCGGCAGCGCCGCCCGCGGCGGGGGCCGGGGCGGCGGGGGCGCGGGG
>NZ_LABY01000125.1 GCF_001043975.1 Methylobacterium variabile | reverse complement strand
ATCGACAACACCCTCTACGACGCCTTCGGCCAGCGCCAGGTCTCGACGATCTACAACCCGCTCAACCAGTACCACGTCGTGATGGAGATCGCGCCGCGCTACCTCGACAACCCCGAGACCCTGAAGCTCATCTACGTCTCGACCTCGGGGGCCCGGGCCCGCGGCTCGGCTACCACCAACGCGGTCGCCGGCACCGTCGCGAGCGCCGCCACCGCGACGACCGACGCCAGCACCGCCGCGGCCGCGGTCGCGACCGACTCGGCGCGCAACGCCGCCACGAATTCCATCGCGTCGGCCGGGCGCTCCAGCGCCTCGTCGAGCGCGGCGGTCAGCAGCGCCAAGGAGACGATGGTGCCGCTCGCCGCCTTCGCGCGCTTCGAAGCCGGCACCGCCCCGGTCCAGGTCAGCCACCAGGGGCTGTTCGTCGCCACCACCCTCTCGTTCAACCTGGCGCCGGGCAAGAGCCTGAGCGACGCTACGGCGGCGATCGAGGCCCACATGCGCGACCTGCGGGCGCCGGCGACCATCCACGGCGAGTTCGCGGGCGCGGCCAAGAGCTTCCAGTCCTCGTCCTCGCGCCAGCCGCTCCTGATCCTGGCGGCCCTGCTCGCGGTCTACGCCGTGCTCGGCATCCTGTACGAGAGCTGGGTCCACCCGCTCACCATCCTGTCCACCCTACCCTCCGCCGGCATCGGGGCGATCCTGGCGCTCATGATGGCCGGGGAGGAGTTCGGGGTGATCGCGCTCATCGCGGTGATCCTGCTCATCGGGATCGTCAAGAAGAACGCGATCATGATGATCGACTTCGCCCTCGACGCCGAGCGCACCCGATCCTTGAGCCCGCGGGAGTCGATCCGCGAGGCCTGCCTCTTGCGCTTCCGGCCGATCATGATGACAACCCTGGCCGCGCTTCTCGGGGCGCTGCCGCTGATTCTCGACGGCGGCGAGGGATCCGAGCTGCGCCGTCCCCTCGGCATCGCCATCGTGGGCGGCCTCATCGTGAGCCAGGTCCTGACCCTCTACACCACCCCCGTCGTCTACCTGTACCTCGACCGCTTCCGGCTCTGGGTCGGGCGCCGCCGGCGCAGGGATTCCGCCACGCGGGCGCTGCCGGCCGAATGACTTTTTTCGACGATTTCATGATGCTGGACGGCGACACGCACCCGAACCCTCCCCCCGCTTCGGGGGAGGGTGGCCTGCGGAGCAGGACGGGAGAGGGGAGCGCGACGCCGATCCAGGTGGTGCCCGTCATCGCCCGCGCGACCTCTCCGGAAGCGGCGTCCCCTCTCCCGATCCGGCCTCACGGCCGGGCCACCCTCCCCCGCGGATGGGGGAGGGACGGGTTGGCGCCTCTCCGGCTCGCCGCCGCGGCGATCGTTCCCCTCCTTCTCGCCGGCTGCCTCGTCGGTCCCGACTATTCCCGTCCCACCGTCGAGACGCCCGCCGCCTTCAAGGAGGGCGGCGCGCGGCCGATGCCGTCGCGCAACTGGCGGCCGGTGCGGCCCCTCGATGAGGCCGACCGGGGCGACTGGTGGCGGGTGTTTCGCGATACGACCCTCGACCGGCTGATCCGCCTGATCGACGTCGACAACCAGAACCTGCGCGCCCAGGTCGCGGCCTACCGGCAGGCCCGCGCCCTGGTGCAGGAGGCCCGGGCCCAGCTCTTCCCCACCGCCCTCGGCGCGCCCTCGATCAGCCGCGCCAGCACCGGCGGCATCGAGCGCACCACCCTGACCCTTCAGGGCTCGGCGACCTGGGAGCTCGACCTGTTCGGGCGCATCCGCCGCCTGATCGAGAGCGACGTCGCCGCCGCGCAGGCGAGCGCGGCCGACCTCGCCTCCGTACGCCTCGCGCTGCAGACCCAGCTCGCCACCGCCTACTACCAGCTCCGCTACCAGGAATCGCTCCAGGGCCTCTTGGAGCGCACCGCCCGGGCCTACCAGCGCTCGCTGGAGATCACCCAGAACCAGTACAATGCCGGCGTCGCCGCCCGCTCCGACGTCATCACCGCCCAGACGCAGCTCCAGACCACCCAGGCCAACGCGATCGCGGTCGGGCTGCAGCGGGCGAACCTCGAGCACGCCATCGCCACGCTGATCGGCCGCCCGCCCTCCGCGGTGTCGCTGGCCCGCGGCAGCCTGCCGGTGCGGCCTCCGAGCGTGCCGGTGAGCCTGCCCTCCGACCTGCTCGAGCGCCGGCCCGACATCGCCACCGCCGAGCGCACCGTGCAGGCCCAGAGCGCCCAGATCGGCGTCGCCGTCGCGGCGTTCTTCCCGACCGTCACCCTGTCGGCGAACGGCGGCATCGCGGGCGACCCGGCGCGCAACTTCTTCTCCGCGGCGAACTCGTTCTGGTCGGTGACGGGAGCCGGCAGCCAGGTGCTGTTCGACGGCGGCGCCCGCACGGCCGCCCTCCAGGCGGTATCGGCGGCCTACGACGCCGCCGTCGCCAATTACCGCCAGACGGTGCTGACCGCCTTCCAGGAGGTCGAGAACGGGCTCGCCGGCCAGCGCATTCTCGCCCGCCAGCAGGCCGCGCAGGAATTGGCCGTCCAGTCCTCGCGGCGGGCGGTGGAGATCGCCCTCAACGAGTACCGGGCCGGCACCCAGAACTACACCACCGTCGTCACCGCGCAGGCGCTCGAGCTCAACAACGAGGTCACGGCGCTGCAGGTCCGGCTCAACCGCTTCGGCAACGCGGTCTCGCTGATCGGCGCGATCGGCGGCGGCTGGGACACGAGGAGCCTGCCGAGCGGCGAGGAGCTGAAGCAGTTCAAGCCCCTGCCGGTCGACCTCGGCCAGGCGCCGCGGGTCGACGAGTAGGACGGTTGTTCCCGCCCGGCCGGGAATGACCTACATCGGTCCCCCGGCTCGCCGCCGCCCGCTGCCGTTTCGTTGAGCCGATGACCGACCCGCTCCTCTCCGTCCAGGACCTCTCCGTCGTCTTCCGCCAGGGCGGGCGGGAGACCCGCGCCGTCGACCGGGTGTCGTTTTCCATCGGTCCGGGCGAGACCGTGGCGCTCGTCGGCGAGTCGGGATCCGGCAAGTCGGTGACGGCGCTCTCTGTCCTGCGCCTCCTCGACGGCGCGACGCCGGAGGGCCGCATCCTGTTCAAGGGGCGCGACCTGCTCCGGCTCCCCGAGCCCGAGATGCGCGCGGTGCGCGGCGCCGACATCACCATGGTGTTCCAGGAGCCGATGACCTCCCTCAACCCGCTGCACCGCATCGCCGACCAGGTCGGCGAGGTGCTGCGGCTGCACAAGGGGATGGGCGGCGAGGCGGCCCGCACCCGCACCCTGGACTTGCTGCGCCTCGTCGGCATCCGCGACGCGGAACGGCGCCTCGGCGCCTACCCGCACGAATTGTCGGGCGGGCAGCGCCAGCGGGTGATGATCGCGATGGCGCTCGCCTGCGAGCCCGACCTTCTCGTCGCCGACGAGCCGACGACCGCGCTGGACGTTACCGTGCAGGCGCAGATTCTGGCCCTGCTCGCCGACCTGAAGGCGCGGCTGGGCATGGCGATGCTGTTCATCACCCACGACCTCGGCATCGTGCGCCGCGTCGCCGACCGGGTCTGCGTCATGCTGCAGGGGCGCATCGTCGAGGCCGGCCCGGTGGCCGAGGTGTTCTCGAACCCGCGCCATGACTACACCCGCCGCCTGCTCGCCGCCGAGCCGCGGGGCCGCGGCAACCCGGTGCCGGAGACGGCCCTGCCCCTGGTCGAGGCCGGGCCGATCCGCGTCCATTTCCCGATCCGCACCGGCCTGCTGCGGCGCACGACTGGCCACGTCAAGGCGGTCGACGGGGTGGCGCTGAGGGTGCGGGAAGGCGAGACCGTGGGCGTCGTCGGCGAATCCGGCTCCGGCAAGACGACGCTGGGCCTCGCGATCCTGCGCCTCGTCGCCGCCCAGGGGCCGGTGGTCTATCTCGGCCGGCGCATCGACGGGCTGTCGTCCCGCGCCATGCGGCCCCTGCGGCGCGAGATGCAGGTGGTTTTCCAGGATCCCTACGGCTCGCTGTCGCCCCGCATGTCGGTGGCCGAGATCGTCGCCGAGGGACTGGCGGTGCAGGGGACGGGCCGCAGCGACGCGGAGCGCCGCACCATCGTCGCCCGGGCGCTCGAGGATGTCGGCCTCGACCCGGCCGCGATGGACCGCTACCCGCACGAATTCTCCGGCGGCCAGCGCCAGCGCATCGCCATCGCCCGGGCCATGGCCCTCGATCCGCGCTTCGTCGTCCTCGACGAGCCGACCTCCGCCCTCGACATGTCGGTGCAGGCGCAGATCGTCGAGCTGCTGCGCGAGCTGCAGCGCCGGCGCGGCCTCGGCTACCTGTTCATCAGCCACGACCTCAAGGTCGTGCGGGCGCTCGCCAACCGCGTGCTGGTGATGCAGGGCGGCCAGGTGGTGGAGGAGGGCGAGGCGGAGCAGATCTTCTCCGCCCCCCGCACCGCCTACACGCAGGCCCTGTTCGCCGCCGCCTTCGACCTCGCGGCGGCCCCCGCCGGGGCGGTCCGCGAGTGAGCCGCGTGCTCCTCATCGTCCTCGACTCCGTCGGCATCGGGGCTGCCCCGGACGCCGCGGATTTCGGCGACGCGGGCGCCGACACCCTCGGCCACATCGCCGAGGCCTGCGCGCGCGGCGACGGCGACCGGGCCGGCCTGCGCGCCGGCGCGTTGCGCCTGCCCCACCTCGCCGGCCTCGGCCTCGGCCTCGCCGCGGAAGCCGCCACCGGCCGGATGCCGCCGGGCCTCGCGCCCTCCGGCCCCGTCGAGGGCGCCTGGGGCCACGCGGTCGAGAGCGCCCGCGGCAAGGACACGGTGTCGGGCCACTGGGAGATCGCCGGGGTACCGGTGGACTTCTCCTGGGGCAACTTCCCGGCGACGCGGCCGGCCTTCCCGCCGGCGCTGACCCGGGCCCTGATCGCCGAGGCCGGGCTGCCGGGCATCCTGGGGGATTGCCACGCCTCCGGCACCGCGATCATCGAGGAGCTCGGGGCCGAGCACGTCCGCACGGGTCGGCCGATCTGCTACACCTCCGTCGACAGCGTGTTCCAGATCGCTGCCCACGAGGAGGCCTTCGGGCTCGAGCGGCTCTACGCCCTCTGCGCGGTCGCCCGCCGGCTCTGCGATCCCTACCGCATCGGCCGGGTCATCGCCCGGCCCTTCACCGGCGACGAAGCCTCCGGCTTCACCCGCACCGCCAACCGGCGCGACTACGCCGTGCCGCCGGCGGGCGACACCCTCCTCGACCGCCTCGCTGCCGCCGGCCGGCCGGTGGTGAGCGTCGGCAAGATCGGCGACATCTTCGCCCACCGGGCCACCGGCCGCGAGGTGAAGCCCGGCGGCAACGACGCCTGCCTCACGGCGGCGCTCGCCGCCCTCGCCGGGATGGCCGAGGGCGGCCTCGTCTTCGCTAACCTCGTCGAGTTCGACACCGAGTACGGCCACCGCCGGGACGTACCGGGCTACGCCGCGGCGCTGGAGCGCTTCGACGCCCGGGTGCCGGAGATCCGCGCGGCTCTCGCCCCCGACGACCTCTGCCTCGTCACCGCCGACCACGGCAACGACCCGACCGCTCCCGGCACCGACCACACCCGCGAGCAGGTGCCGGTCCTGGCCTTCGGGCCGGGCGTCCCGCCGACCGCCCTCGGCCGGCTCGCCTTCGCGGATATCGGCCGGATGGCCGAGCGGCATCTCAGCTTGGCAGTAGCAGGCGGCGGGCGGCTCGCGTAAGCATTCCGGACGAGCGCCACCGGAGGATCCGCTTGTCCATGATGGCTCCCGGCATCGGATCCGCCGAGGCCTACGCGCCGCCGGTCCCGGCCCTCGCCGACCGGGTCGGGTGGCTCGGGCTCCTCGGCGCGTTCCGGCGCAACACCCTGGAGGCCTTTCCCCGCGCCTGCCTGGACGAGCCGGCGGTGACGATCCGGCTGCCGGGCGGCGGCCGGATGGTGCTGCTCGCGACCCCCGCCGGCGCCCGCCACGTCCTGCTCTCGGCCACCGATCACTTCGTCCGCCTGCCCGCCGGCCGGCGGGTGATCGGGCCGATTGCCGGGCGCGGTCTGGTGCTCGCCGACGGCGAGGCCTGGCGCCACCAGCGCAAGGTGCTGGCCCCCGCCTTCACGCCCCGCACCCTGCCGCTGATGCTGCGCTTCGTCGCGCGCATCGCCGACGAGACCTGCGGTCGCCTCGCGGCAAATCCCGGCGCGCCGGTCGACCTCCGGTCCGAGATGCAGCGCGTCGCCCTCGACATCGCCACGTCCTCGATGTTCTCTCTCGAGACCGGTCCCCTCGGCGCCGAGATCCGGGCCCTGGTCTCCGGCTACCTCGACCGCCTCGGCCGCCCGACCGTGGCGGACTTCCTGCTGCCGCCCGGCTGGCCGACCCCGTCGAGCCCGCGCCGGGCCCTGTTTCGCCGCCGCTGGCTCGCCCTCGTCCGGGCGGTGCTGGAGGCCCGCCGGGCTCGCGGGGCGGCCGGAGCGCCACGGGACCTGTTCGACCTCCTCACCGCGGCCCACGGCGATGCGTCCAGCGGCCTTCTCGCCGACGAGGTCGGCACCCTGATCGTCGCCGGCCACGAGACCACCGCCTCGACCCTGTTCTGG
>NZ_LABY01000124.1 GCF_001043975.1 Methylobacterium variabile | reverse complement strand
GTCGTGGGCGTCGAAGACCATCTCCTGGCTCTCGCGCGGATAGGCCCGCACGAACAGCATGCGCGAGTGGCAGAGGCGGACGTGGGCGACCTTGATCGTCGTAGTGACGCCGGCGATCAGGACGATCTCATGGCTCCAGTCGAACTGGTAGGCCTCACCCGGGGCGAAGGCGAGCGGCACGAAGGCGGGAGCCGTCACGCTGGCCTGCTGGCGCTTCCACGTCTTGGCGTAGCGGCGGACGGCATCATAGCCGCCCTCGTAGCCGAGCCCCCGCAGCGCCTCGAAGATCCGGGTCAGCGTCAGCCGCTCCCGCGCCGGCTTCCCCGTATTGGCCGCCAGCATCCGGTCGAGCTCGTCGCGCCAGGGCCCGAGCTTGGGTGCAGGCTGGACGCTGCGGGTGTAGCGGAAGGCGGTTGCCTCCGAGCGGATCACCTTCCTGACGACCTTGCGGGAGAGCTTCAGCTCCCGGCAGATCTGCTTGATCGGCTTATGCTGCACGAAGTACGCGCGGCGGATCTTCGCGACCGTCTCCACGACCAACATCCTCCGCGAGCCTCCCGTTCCGAGTGCGGGAGGCAGTCTGGATGAAGTATCCTGGGGGGCCCGTTTGGACGCCGATCACCCCGGAAACGGGGTCCTTATTCCACGCCTAATCACAGTCTGCGCGGCTGAAACAATGATTAAATCTGCTCTGCGGCATTCCTGCGCAGACTAAGCTCATAGGCTTATGTCAATTGGCTTGGTCATGCGTTGGGTCATAGGACTCACACATGGGTTCGAAGGATCTGCTGATGGAACAAAGGTGGCGCCATATCAGAACAAAAAACGAACAAAGTGGCTAACGGTTAAACTACCAAGCTTGGGAGTCACTTGGATCCGTCGCACCTCCTCGCGCTGGAGCATTAGGGTCAAACTCAATCAGCTTGGCCGTGCGAAGGACCGCTGAGGATGGAAAGCGGTCGCACCTACTCCCAGAGCGAGATGCCCTCCTGAGTGATCGTTCGTTGAACGGCATCGCGCGCCTCTAGCCGCCGCGCGTGCGCCGTCCAGGTCGGGTACTTGCCCTGCATGTCGATGCACATACGGTTCCCCCACCGGAAGAACACCAGCAAGTAGGGATCAACCACAGAGTAGGTGTCGCCCAGCGCGTACTGACGATCTTGCAGCTTGTCCTCGACCAACGCGAACGCCGATAACAGGTGCTCCATGCCCCGCTCGATCAGCGGCCCGTGCGTGGACGCGTCGGGCAGGAAGTAGTCCGTCTTCCACACCATTCGAACCGCCACCGCGTGGACGGTGCCAGAGAGCCAGTTGGTCCACTCGACGGCGCGCACGATGCTCTCGGTATCCGAGCCCATGAGACCGGCCGCCGGGTTGGTCAGCCCGAGATGAAGCAGGATCGCGGGTGCCTCAGTCAGCAAGAAGCCCTCGGCGATCAGCACGGGGATGCGGCCCTTCGGGTTGATCTGCCGGAACTCCACCGACTTGGTCTCGGGATGCCCGGCCGACATCATCACCGTCTTGTAAGGGAGGCCGATCTCTTCGAGGGCGATGTGTGGGGCGAAGGCGCTCGAACCGGGCGAGGCGTGGAGGGTATACATCAGTATCTTCTCGTAGGCGTGTCGGTCGATGACGATGCCCCATAGCACGGTCGCGGCATACGGCGGCGTTTGTCGCTCGTCCGCTTAGGGTCGAGGGTGTGTGAAAACTCAGACGCGCCCCGAATTTGTAGAACAATCTTCTGCGCTGTCGCCGTCCAAGAAACCGGGGTTGCGGCCGAGTGCCCTCAGGATGCCTATGCTGCCGCTGCCCAGGGTAGACGAGGGGGAGATCCTTCTACGTCCTTTGCGTTTTCACACAGCCTGGGTCGGAAGCTGACTCCCACAAAGTCAAGCTGATTGGGTTTTTTACCCCAGCGCTCACACGAGGGTGTGGACAACAAATCAACAATCTCAAGTCGGCTCAGACCTACGTATATTCATATTTTACTATCAATCCAGGCCATAAAAGTCTACGCGCATGGCGCCGCATTGTCAGACCGGTACGCGGAGACTGCCAGAGATCCGGTCTGAGACTGCAACGCTTCGGAGTTCCTATCAACCCTCAAGATAGGGCACTGCTCGCGGCGGGAACCGCTCGATCATGCGCGATCGTTCCCACACCTCAATACCGTAGCTGTTGACGAGGCAGCGAACCGCTTCGCGAGCCTCATCATCTGTGAGCACACGCAGGATATCGGCTCTCTGCACGGCGCCGGAGGGACCAAGAAAGAACGCCCGGTAGGTTGGTTCACCCGCAGGGGCTGCCGGTGGATCGTGATCCAGAAGGTTGGACATGTGCACAAGCCCTCGCTTCGCGGGTGCTGACCTCCGCGGTCAGCCACCATGGTCGGAACATCCTCGACCTATGCCAAATCTGGGTGCAGGGTTCAGTGTAGAAGTAGACAATAGCGTGCCGATTTATCCGGCGAGAGGGCGTGTTTTTTGAGCGAAGGCCCTTGGCGGAGCACGGGCCTTAAAGCAGATCAACCACGATGCTTCATGCGTTCCGGGTAGCAGGCAGCGTCCAGGTTCAGGGTGACGGTACAGAGTTGCGTACCGTCCTCGTCCCGAACGTAGGCGGCAAAGGTACGCTTTCCGCTCCTCGGCGGTGCCTCGCGGCCGATGTCGGGAAGCGCCGCAATCGCGGCGTCGCGCGCAGCCTCAAGGCTTGGGTACTCTTCGCCCTCATCGTCCTTCAGCGACTGGGTGCCGTCCTCGTAGTCGATGAAAAAACGTGGCATCGGTACGGGAAATCCGGGTGGAGCTGGTGCTGGGGCCAAGGCTAAAAAGCCTGACGCGGCTGAAGGTTGCAGGGGTTCGGTCTGCTTCCCGTTTAACCTGCGGCAAACCCATGAAAACAGACTAATTTCCGAGCAATTGTGCACTATTGCACAGACAGCGCCGCAAGCGTTGCGTTAGGAGGTGGGGGAGACACCCAACTCCGACTGCCGCTCCCCATGATCCCTGCGCTCGACACCCTTTTCAGCGGCAACCTGCTCCTCGACGCGTTACGGGGTAAGGATCGTGTGCTCCTGATGCCCCTTCTGGAACTCAGGGAGTGCCGGCGCGGCGAGGTGCTGTTCGAGCCAGGCGAGGACGTCTCCTTCATCTCCTTCCCGTCCGGTCCGAGTGTGGCCGCCCTGGTGATAACCACGCAGCATGGCCGCACCGTCGAGGTCGCCACGGTTGGTCATGAAGGCGCGATCGGCGGGGTGGTCAGCCAAGGCTCGCTGCCGGCGTTCAGCCGTGCCGTCGTGCAGATTGCAGGACCGATGCTGCGCCTGGAGACGCAACGCTTGCAGGAAGCGAAGGCCGCCTCGCCCGTCCTGCGCAATCTGTTCACACGTTACTCGGACTGTCTGCTCGCCCAGATCCTGCAGTCGGTAGCCTGTAATGCCTTGCACCCGATCGAGGAGCGCTGCGCGCGCTGGATCCTTGGTCTACAGGACCGGCTCGGCAGCGACATGCTGCCGATCACCCACGAGCTGCTGGCCGACCTGCTCGGGGTTCAGCGCTCCTATCTGACTCGCACGCTCAAGAGCCTGCAGCAGCAACAGCTGGTGCAGGTCCGCCGTGGGCGCATCATCGTGTGCAACCGGCCGGCGCTGGAGGAGAAGGCCTGTGAATGTCACGGCGCCGTCAAACGCCACTTCGAAACTGTGCTCGGTGCTGTCTATGGTGCGTCGGGCACGCTGATCGCCCTGCGGCCAGCCGCCAGTCAGGCGGTGTGAGGGGTCACGCCAGCTCGACATGGAACAAGATCGCGACCTTAGAACTCCTCTGGTGATAAGCCACGCATGCAACCAGCCTGCGGAACAGGCGCGCCTGCGCGCGCTCGACAGCTACGACATCCTTGATACACCGCGCGAGCAGGATTTCGACGATATTGCCGATCTTGCGTCCGAGATCTGTGGTGCGCCGATCGCTGTTGTGAATTTCATTGGCGATGGGCGGCAGTTCTTCAAGGCCGAGGTTGGCCTCGGCGTGCGTGAGACGCCCCTGGAGACTTCGTTCTGCCGGCAGGCGATCCTGGAGGCTGATTTTCTGTACGTGCCGGACGCAACCAAGGACCCGCGCTTCGCAGGAAATCCGTTGGTGACCAGCGCACCGGGCCTGCGCTTCTATGCCGGTGCCCTGCTCAAGACTGGGAACGGGCAGCCGATCGGCACCGTCTGCGTGCTCGACACACAACCACGTGCTCTGAGCGAGCGCCAGCAAGCCAGCTTGAAGCGCCTTGCCCGTCAGACCATGACACAGCTCGAGCTACGGCGTGTCGCCCGCACGCATGAGGCCGAGCGGGAGCTGCAAAATCGGATCCTGGAGAGCGCGTCGGACTACGCGATCATCGCGACCGATCGCAGCGGGCGGGTGACCCGCTGGAACGCTGGGGCCGAGCGGATCCTCGGCTGGCGTGAGGAGGAGATGCTGGGCGCCTTGGCGCACCGGTTCTTCACGCCCGAGGACCTAGCCGGCAGCCGGCCTGAGATCGAGATGCGCTTGGCGCTCGAGAATGGCAGCGCACCAGATGAGCGCTGGCACCTCCGCAAGAGCGGTGAGCGGTTCTGGGCCCAGGGCGAAATGATGCCGCTCAAGGCTGCGAATGGCGAGATCCAGGGTTTTTTGAAGATCCTGCGCGATCGCACGCAACAGCGCCTAGCGGCGGCGGAGCGGAACGAGAGCGAGCTGCGCTTCCGCTCACTCGTTGAGGTCAGCCCGCAGGTAGTCTGGTTCGGCGATGCCGCTGGCACCATCACCTACTGCAACGCATATTGGTACGACTACACAGGCCTTCCTCGTGGAGAGACCAGCGAGGCGAGCTGGATGAGCGTGATCCACCCGGAGCACCGAGAGCGGGTCCGCGAAGCCTGGCTCTCGGCAGCCCGGTCCGAGAGCCACTACGAGGTTGAGTTCCCGCTGCGTCGGGTGGATGGTGAGTACCGCTGGTTCCTCTCGCGCGGTCAGGCGGTGCGGGACGGTGACGGGCAGCTCCTGAGCTGGATCGGCATCTCGCTCGACATTCACGAGCGTAAGCAGGCTGAGGAACGCTTCCAGGCCCTCACCGAACTCTCGCCGGCGATTATCTGGTTCGGCAACCCGGATGGCGGCCTCAGCTACCTGAACGACCGCTGGTACGAGTACACCGGTCAAACCCCCGAGCAGGCCCTGCCGCTCGGATGGGCCGAGGTCATCCACCCGGACGACCTGCCTGGCCTGCTGGAGGTTTGGGAGAACGCCCGCACCCGCGGGGTCCTGTACGACACCGAAGCGCGCCTGCGTCGCCATGATGGCATCTACCGCTGGTTCCTGATCCGAGCTGAGCCACTGCGCGACGAGGCGGGTAAGGTCATCGGCTGGCTCGGCAGCGACAGTGACATCCACGACCGGCGCCAGACCGAGGAGGACCTGCGCAAGACGCAGGACCTGCTGCGCCTGGCTGCTGAAGCCACCGGCATCGGCATCTTCGACTACAATCTCGTCACAGGTGAGCTCGGCTGGGATGCACGCGTGCGTGCCGTGTTCGGGTTGTCGCCCGACGCGCGGGTCAGCTACGCGACCTTCCTGGCTGGGCTGCACCCTGAGGACCGCGTGCGCGCGGACGAAGCCGTGCAGGCCGCCCTTGATCCGGCTGGGCCGGGTCACTTCGACATTGAGTATCGCACGCTCGGCCTGGAGGATGGCATCGAGCGCTGGATCGCTGCGAAGGGCCAGGCGATCATCGAGAACGGCCGCACCGTGCGTTTTGTCGGCACCGTGCGGGACATCACCGCGCGGCGACGGGCCGAGCAGGAGCTGCGCGAGACCGAGGAGCGCTACCGGCTCGCATCTCGGGCGACCAACGACGCGATCTGGGATTGGGATCTGGCCAGCGACCACATCCGCTGGAACGAGGCCGTGCAAACCCTGTTCGGCTATGCCCCCGACGAGGTGGGACCAAGCGGCTCATGGTGGAAGTCGCACATCCATCCCGATGACCGCGAGCGGGTGAAGACCAGCATCTACGCCGTCATCAACGGCGAGAGCGAGCACTGGAGCGACGAGTACCGCTTCCTGCGCGCGGACGGCAGCTACGCCGACATCCTCGATCGCGGGTACGTGCTGCGGGATGAGCGCGGTCGCGGGGTGCGGATGATCGGGGCCATGCTCGACATCACCGCGCGCAAGCGCGCCGAGGAGCACCAGCGCCTGCTCACGGGCGAGCTGCAGCACCGGGTGAAGAACACCCTCGCGCTGGTCCAGGCGATCGCCAGCCAGACGCTGCGCGGTGCCACGGACGTTGATGAGATGCGTGAGGCGTTCGCGTCCCGGCTGATCTCGCTCGGGCGGGCGCATGACATCCTGACCCAGGCCAGCTGGACGGCCGCACCGATCGGCGAGGTGGTTGAAGGTGCCCTCAGTGTGCACCGGAACGTCGGCCCGGCGCGCATTCGCGTCAGTGGCCCCAATGTGCTGCTGGCTGCCAAACCGGCGCTGTCGCTGGCGCTCGCCTTGCACGAACTCGCGACCAATGCGGCCAAGTATGGGTCGCTTTCGAACGAGGATGGCATCGTCGACCTGCGTTGGCATGTTGTGCACGCCGCCGATGAGGCCCGCTTCAGTCTGACCTGGTCCGAGCAGGGCGGCCCGCCCATTCTGGTCCTGCCGCAGCGCAAAGGCTTCGGCTCGCGGCTGATCGAACGCAGCTTTGCGGCTGAGGTTGGGGGTGAGGTAAAGCTGACCTACGCGCCGACAGGCCTGGTCTGCCGGCTGGAGGCACCGCTGGCGTCGATGCAGGAGCAGCGCAAAGAGGATGCGGCTTAGCTGTTTTGCGGCTTTGGTCTTGAACGCACAGACATGGCCCACGAAGCAGGCCGGGTCGTTCACTCCGTCGCGGAGACCCGGCCCGCCTGTGACGCCAGCCAAGCAGCCAACGACGGCAGGCGAGTGTGACAGTTAAGCCAATGCCTACAAACCGGAACGGTTCCAACAACAGAACGCCCACTGGAGGGTTCGGACCTTAGCGGGCGATCAGTGCTGAGGAAACGACTCGGAACCTGAGACAGAACGCGCGGGTGCGTGCGGCGTTCCGATCTTCCTTCAATGGAACTGTTTCAAAGTAAAACTTGTTCACATGGTTTGGCATCGACGGGATTATGCGCTAGGCCCACGGCATGGCGCGCCGGATTAGCTATCAAATCTTTGACATGCCGGACGGTCGGTTTTCGGTCACGGTCACCATCGAGCCGGACAAGACAATGGTGCGGACGGGTTTCGTGACCCAAGCTGAGGCTGGCGCGTGGGTTGAGGGCCTGCGGGACATCATGGCAGCCCTTGGCGCACCTGTGAGCCTCGCTTTTCCCGAATATACTGGCTCTCTCCCTCTGAACGATGTGCTGGCCTTCATCCGCAAGGCACCCACCGAGGCTGACTGATTGCCCGGTTCATGCTTCAGGACTACCTCATTTTTCACGGCGTTACGGCGTCAGGTCATCTGGTTGGGCCCGTGGCGCGCTAATGGAGGTTGGTGGGTCGGATCGGTCACAGTCCGGTCAGCGATCCAGCCTTGCATCGGCGAGTCAGGGAACAACCCCCTTAACTTGGGCATTGCGGACCCTAGGTCTGCGGCAAGCGCTGCCGCTAATGACGCCTATTACCCGCTGTCTGGCCTACGCCGCAGGCGCCAGACCAACCCGCAAAAAAAGGCTCCTGACCGTGCCGAACTCCCGGCAACCACTGCAATCCACTGCCGAGGCCAGCACGCCGTTGGTAAGCCTGCGGCGTGGCGCCGGCCAGCTGTTCGAGACCGAGCGGCGGCTCAATGCCGTGCTTAACAACGCCTCGGTGTCGATCTTCCTGATGGATGACCGGCAGCACTGCATCTACATGAACCGCGCGGCCGAGCAGCTGACCGGCTGGACGCTCGAAGAAGTGCTGGCGCGAGATTGCCCGCTGCACGACATCGTCCACCACACCTACCCGGACGGGCGGCCGTTCCCGCTGCACGAGTGCGCGATCGACCGCGCCTTCCCGGAAAACAACCAGGAGCGCGGTGAGGAGGTGTTCGTCCACCGCGACGGGCATTTCTACCCGGTTGGGTTCACCGCCAGCCCAATCCGCGACGATGCCGCCAACATCATTGGCACGATCATCGAGGTGCGTGACATCAGCGAGGAGAAGGCCGCGGCCGAGCGCCAACGCCTGCTGATCAACGAGCTGAACCACCGGGTGAAGAACACCCTCGCCACGGTGCAGTCGATCGCTGCCCAGACGTTCCGGGGACCGCCGGACCCGGCAGCGCGGGGCGTGTTCGACGCGCGCATGGCCGCCTTGTCGACCGCCCACAACGTGCTGGTCGAGGACAACTGGGAAAGCGCCAGCCTGCGCAGTGTGATCGAGCGCGCGCTTGCGCCGCACCTCCTGGCGGAGGTCGACCTTAACCGCTTTCAGCTACAAGGACCGGATGCGCGTCTGCACCCGAAGGTAGCCGTGACTCTGGCCATGGCCTTGCATGAGCTGATGACCAATGCGGCCAAGTACGGAGCCCTGGCGGTCCCTGATGGCCAGGTCATTCTGACCTGGTCCTTGCACGACCTGGACGACGGGCGCCAGCAGCTCAACCTGCGTTGGGAGGAATGTGGCGGGCCTCCCGTTGTCACGCCAACGCGCAAGGGGTTCGGCTCGCGGCTGATCGAGCGGCAGCTCCCCATGGAATTTGATGGCAGCGCCGAAATTACCTACGCGCCTGCCGGCGTGATCTGTGAGCTGCAGATCCCGCTGACCACTTTAGGGTGGGTCGGCCAGGAGTCGATCGAAGGGCGACAGGCTTTATGACGTTGTTGGCTGGGCGTCGCGTTCTGTTGGTTGAGGACGAAAGCCTCGTCGCCATGCTGGCCGAGGACATGCTGCTCGACCTCGGCTGTGAGGTTGTCGTGGCGATGCGCCTCGACAAGGCCTTGGCGCAGGCTCGCACTGGATCGTTCGATCTGGCGGTGTTGGATGTGAACCTCGGTGACACGCGCAGCTACCCGGTGGCAGACCTACTGTTCGAGCGTGGCACGCCGTTCCTGTTCGCCACGGGATACGGCAGGCAGGGGCTGGAGGAGGCCTACAAGGCGGTTCCGGTGCTGCAGAAGCCCTATCAGGCGGCCCCACTGAAGCATCTGCTGACGCGTCTGTTGATGGGAGAGCCCCCCACCCGCGAGGGGACCGGTGGAGGCCCAATGCCATGCGGGTGCCATATCTCGAGGGAGCAGCAGCCCTTCCAGGTGGATCACTGCTCCTAGGCGTTCCCGGCTCAGGCTGGGGATGGGTTGGCGTTAAAAAAGCTACTGCGTTCGAGAACGCCCCGGCCTTCCGACATGGCTGGCAGGCCCTCACATGAGCGTCATGGTTTGCAAGGGTTCCCAGAATTTTCCGGCTTTCCCCGTAATATTTTACGGACCCTGATCGGTCCTGCCACGTTTTCAGGTGCTGGCTGCTGGTGAGATCACTCCCGTAGCCTCTCTTGTTGAACAATAAAGAGAACCTGCTCGTGGCGACAAAACAGAAAACCCTGCAGGACGCGTTCTATGAGACCCTTAAGGATGTGTACTATGCTGAAAAGCAGTCGGTCCGTGCCCTGAAGAAGTCGGCCAAGGCCGCTCAGCATGACGAGCTACGCCAGGCCTTCGAGACCCACGCCGAGGAGAGCGCTGGCCAGGTCGAGCGCCTGCAGCAGGTGTTTGAGATCATCGGCAAGCCGGCACGCGCCAAGACCTGCGAGGCGATGCAGGGTCTGACCTCTGAGATGGAGGAGGATCTCGAGGACTTCGGCGACAGCCCAGCCGCCGATGCGGTGCTGGCCGGCTGCGCGCAGGCGGTGGAGCACTACGAGATCGCTCGGTACGGCACCCTGAAGACCTGGGCGACTCAGCTTGGCTACAATGACGCCGCCAAGCTGTTGGATGAGACCCTGCAGGAGGAGAAGAAAACCGATCAGCTCCTCACCGAGATCGCCGAGCGCATCAACGTCGAGGGCTCCGAGGAGGATGCCGAGGACGCCGACAAGGGTGAGGTGAAGGGCAAGAGCCGTCGCGCCACCAAAGCCTCTGAGGAGGACGTCGAGGACGAAGATGCGTCTGAGAACAAGGGCAAGGGCCGCCGCAAAGTCGCTTAAGGCCGCTTCATAACGATTTGAGACGGGAGAGGCGCCGCAGGGCGCCTTTTCTGCTTTCTATCTACCGATGAAGTGACCGCTTGGGTGATAGCCGTGGGCCGCCGCTATCAACCCTGACCAGCCCTTTGTGCGGTTAAGCTGAACAGTTCTTGATCCAAAAAGCATCTGGCAGCAGATGTACAGTGACGCTTCACCAGCCGCAGCGGTTTATATTTTACAGGTTATAAGCAGTTATCTAGAGGCTGTAATTTCAGCGGTCGTGCTCTAGATTGGTTCCCTATCGCCCAATATGATTTTGCTCTCAGTCACATAAGCTCTTGATGTCCCCACTGTCTGACCGTCAGCGCCTCGAACTCGCAATTCCGGCCTATCTCCTCTACATCCTGACCGCCGCACCGGGCGTGTTCATCCCGGCCAACCCGGATTTGGCAGCGAGAGCTGAAGCCGACATCGCTGCTTTGCGCGCCAACCTCCAAGCCGCTTGCTTCGAGCCCTTAGCTGACCTGCCCGCCAAGAAGCAGAATGCCCTTCTGCGCCGGGTCGAGCGCATCGGGAAGGGCGTGATCAATGGATGGACCAAGCGGTCAGCCCTCAGCGTCATGCTGACACTCTGGTACTTCCTGAAGGATCTCACCGATCGGGAGGTCCTGATCCTGTGGGAGGGCTCGGCCATGGAGCAGGCGACGAGCAAACTCCTGCCGATGTTTGCGCACGGCTTCGATGAGCAGAAGCGTGACAGCGCGGCCCAGATGCAGGCTCACCGGTTGCTCTCACAGCTGCAGGCCGAGGGGCTATACGGCTGAGCCTTATCGTGTGTGGTACGCGCTTTACCCATTAGAACGTTCGCAAGCCAACGCTGCTGGTCCATGCGACGGAGCGAAGGTTCGGTCACCTGATAGGTGCTTTGATTGCTGCTTCCGTCAAGTACCGCCTGACCCCAGGATGGATGAACTCAGCGCGCGGCGCGGCGACCCAGGTGTTTGCTGCTGTCGTCTCACGCCCGGACGGAACACGTCTGGCCATGTCCGCCTCGCCTTCGTGCAGGGCGCGAGCCATCGCATAGGCGACCCTCTCGGGCATGTCACTGCGGCCCAGCACGACCGACCAGCTCCCGACCGAGTGGATCGGCTCCGTCTGGCCGCTGTAGGTTCCAGCCGGAACGGTCAGTCGCTTCAGGAACGGTACCTTGCTGACGATGGCTGCGCTCTCCGCTTCGTTCGGCACGACGAAACGTGCGCCTGTCGCGCTCCTCGCGAGATCCTCGAAGGCGGGCCAGCCGATCCCACCTCCCCACAGTGCTGCGGCCCTGCCGTCAGCGAGCATTGCCAGCGCCTCATCGTCCCGTGGTGGATCGTGCCGATCGCGTCTACCGCCTGCTGGATCGCCCCTTGTGTCGCGCCAATTTGCTGGCGGATCTGATCGGTCGCCTTGCTGGTCTGCTCGGCGAGCTGCTTGACCTCCTGCGTCACCACGGCGAAGCCGCGCCCGGCCTCGCCCGCGCGTGCCGCCTCAATCGTGGCGTTCACTCGAGAGCGAGCAGAAGTGCCATATCGGGCAGCATGTTGCGGCGCACAACCCCAAAAACCGCGTTATTAGCCAAAATGGCAACAACGTCGCGAAAGCGTGAACTGCTCCAGGTGACTTGCCTGTGCCGCCAAACAGGATTTCAGAACCGTTTCTGACGCTCAGTCGTATGACCGGGGAACTGGCTAGGTCGGCGCTGTCTCGATCCATGAGCGGATGATGTCTTCTGCGGCGAGGTAGATGCCGATGAGAGCTACTGCGACACCTACCGCAACGAGGAGCACACCCGAGAGCGACAGCGTGCGTCGGGCACGCTGTCGTCGCCACGGGTTTGCCGGATCCACGTCACTCGGCCGCGTTGGCTTCAGCCTTCTTCGGCCGGCCGCGACGTACAGGCTTGGCATCTAACGGGGCGGTAACGACGGGATCGGGTTTGGCCCGCTTCTCAGCCGCCTTCTTGGCTGCAGCCCGATCGCGCCGGAGCTGGCCAAGGCCGAGGCTCTTGGCGAGCTCGGAGCGCTTGGCGGCGTAGTTCGCGGCGACCATCGGGTAGTCGCGGGGCAGACCGTATTTCTGCCGGTACTCGTCGGGGGTCAGGGCATTCGAGGTCAGGTGCCGCTTGAGCGACTTGTAAGGCTTGCCATCGATGAAGCTGGTGATGGTGTCCGGAGTGACGGACTTGCGGATCTGGGCTGGCGTGACCTTGTGGTCCTCGATCGGGGTTGCGGCGGGTTGGCCGAGGCTGCTCATCGAGGCGTAAACGGAAGCGATCAGGTTCGGGAGTTCGGCGACGGGAACGTTGTTCTTGCTCACATAGGCCGACACGATATCAACCGCGAGGTTGATGAATTCAGGCTCTTGGGCTTGAGTCTCGTCCGACACGTCAGTTCTTCCTGATACGAGGATCCATCCAGATCCGAACACGAAAAGCTCTATGAAGGTTCACGTGCGTCAAGCAAGTGCCTGCCAGCGGCCAATCCCCAACTATCGACGGAATAGGCCGGCTCATCAGCAATCTGGCGCACGCAGTCACCATCTTGCAGAAACCATTTTTGAGCTCAGCGCTCTCACGATTTCAGACCCACTGAGCGCGAGCAGCTTACAAGATCCCCCAAGCCCGGAAGCGTTCTCGGCCGGTGAACTCGCGCAGGCCGAGCTCGGCCACGAGGATCTGGGCGGCGCGCGGGGTGACACCCAGCTCGTCCGCGATGATGGTGGCCGAGACCAGGGGCCGGGCGAGAACGAGCTCGATGAGGCGGGGCAGGCTGGAACTCCCCCTTCTCCCCCGCACCTTGAGCAGCAGCCCCTCGCGCGCGAGCATCCAGCGGTCGTGATCCCTCATGCCCTGCTCGGCACCCACGGCGACGGCACCGAGGACCGCGAGCCAGCGGGTCAGCGGATCGCGCACGAGCCAGCGGTCGCGGGGCACGCGGCGCAGGGCGCTGGCGAGCGCGGGCAGATGGTGTCGGGCCTTGTCACGGGCGCGCAGGAGGTCGGCGGCGAGCAGGGGTCCGAGCCAGGCGCGGTGCTGGAGCGGCTCAAGGACGGTCCAGGCATCGACCGCGATGGTGGCGGCGAGGACCGGCGGCAAGGTCCGAGTATCGGCGACGGCCTGGCGCCAGGCGGCGAGGCGGTCGCTCTCGCCCCAGGCCGGATCGTAGACGAGCGGCGACTTCTTCCTCGCCGGGCCGGTGTCAGCGAGAAGGCGACTGGAGCGGGCGATCAGGGCGTCGATGCCGGCGAGCTCGGCTGAGAAAGCATCGTTGAGCTCCTCGAGATCCCCCTCCCCGTCCGCACCGTCGATCGGCGGCGCGGCTGGCACTGGGACCGCGTCCTGATCGCCTGCCGCATCCGGATCCTCACACAGGGCGGCAAGGCCGGCGGGGCTGGTGGCCCAGCCAGGGTCGGAGGCGGCGATGCGGCGGCGGGTGCGCAGGACAGTGTGGGCGCGGGTGAGCTCCTGCGAGGGGGCGTGCCGGTCGCGACCGGCGTCGTGGAGGACGAGGTCTTCGAGGAGGACGAGGTCGCCCTGGAGGGCGAGGCTGGCGCAGGCGTCGGCGAAGTCGGCGCGGGCACACCAGCCGTGGCGGAGGGGGCCGGTGGCGAGGCGCTGGTCGAGGCGAGCGAGGGCATCCTCGGCGGCGGCGAGCGGCGTGGCGAGGGTGGGCCAGGGGAGCGGCTCGATCAGGCGGTAAACCATTGTCTTTCATGTATCAGCGCGCCGTCACGGAAGCGACAAGGTCGTTCGCTTCGCGCACCTGGATGGGCGCGCGATCGGTGTTCTGACCATTGATAATGGCCCCTTATCGATGGTGATGGACGAGGGAGCGGAAATCGGTTTGGATGCGGCTGGGCCCCTTCTCCAGCACCCATCCGCGATGTCCGATCCCATCCCTGCCCGCCTCCCAGATCGCACCCTCGCCCGGGAATGCGATCTCGATGCCCTCGCCGGTCTCCTGCCGTTTGATGCTCGCGAGCGCCTCGCCCTCCTCCTCACCGACGAGGATGCCGCCACCCTCAAACACCTGGCCCGCTCCGGCATGGGCGCCAACACCCTTCGGGCCCTCGCCTCCGACCTCGGCTACCTCGAGGCCTGGTGCTTGGCTGCCATCGGCCATCCCCTGCCCTGGCCGGCGACCGAGGCCCTGGCGCTGAAGTTTGTCGCTCATCACCTCTGGGATCCGGCCGAGCGCGAGAGCGATCCCCGCCACGGCATGCCCAGCGCCGTCGAGGATGACCTGCGGGCCCGCGGCCTGCTCCGGGTCGCCGGTCCGCACGCGGTCTCGACCGTGCGCCGGCGCCTCGCCCACTGGTCGACCTTGCACCGCTTCCGCGGCGTCGAAGGACCGTTCAAAGCGCCGCGCCTGCGTACCGCCCTCTCGCTTGCCGTCCGTGCCAACCGGCGACCCCGCACCCGCAAGAGCGCACGGGCGGTCACCGCCGCGGTCATCGAAAAACTGCTAGCCACCTGTCTCTACGAGCACCGCCTGGTCGACGTGCGCGATCGTGCGCTGCTGCTGGTCGCCTTCGCCTCAGGAGGTCGACGTCGGGCCGAGGTCGCGGGCTTGCGGGTCGAGGACCTCGTGCGCGATGCACCCGTGCCGCTCGATCCTGCCGATCCAGACAGTGCGAAGGTGTCGAAGATTACGATCCGGCTCGGCCGCACCAAGACCACGACGGCCGAGGACGATGCCCGCGTGGTGGTGATCGGGCGTGCCGCAACGGCTCTGCTCGATTGGCTGGCGCTCGCGAAGATCGAGAGTGGGGCGGTATTCCGGCGCATCGACCGCTGGGGCCGCGTCGGATCGGCGGCGCTCGATCCGCAGAGCGTGAACGCGATCCTGAAGGCGCGCTGCGCCCGGGCCGGACTCGACCCCGTGCTGTTCTCGGCGCACGGATTGCGCTCAGGCTTCATGACCGAGGCTGGAAAGCAGGGCGTGCCGCTGCCCGAGGCAATGCAACTGTCGCAGCACCGCTCGGTGCAGCAGGCGGCACGCTACTACAACGAGGCCGAGATCGACAAAGGCAAGGCCGTCCGGCTGATCGGATGAGGTGAGCAACAACATGGGTCCGGGACCCCACTTCGAAGTCGATCCATAACGCGACCTTAACCAGCTCACGTAGGCTGGCGTGGCGTCCTGTCGGCTGCGGATGCCGCGACTGTGGGGAGGGTCAGGGCCGGGGCATAGGAACGATCTCGCCCACCCTCGAAATCGAACTCATAGAGTGTCACCCTCCCGATCACGGGCTGGCGCTGCCCGAGGAAGAAGGTGAAGCCGTTCGGAGCCGCGATGAAGAGATGCAGTCTGGTCGCCGGATCGGGACCTCGCTTCTCACGGATCAGGCGTGTGGCCGCCTCGGCAAGCTCAAAGGCGTGCCGGCCACATGCGACCGATGTCGCTCCGATCACTCCGGCGGGTCGCAAGGACAGAAGCCGTCCCACAGCCGGATGGGCTCGCAGAAGGTAGCGCTCGACGTCAGCGACGACGTCGTGTGTAAGGCTGATAGCGACCGCCAAATCGGGGCCACCTGACCCGATCTCGACGATTTCGCCGCCTAGGGTTGGCCAGCTTGGATCGGTAGGCGCATCTTCAGCCGACCATACCTGGCGCCCGGTTGTCCGCTGCTCCAGCTCGACGATCCGGCCGGATTTGATGTTGAGGACGGAGCCTGCGGCAAATGCCAGGGTAATGTGGGCATCAAGGGCGAGACGGAGCCGAAGCTCGGCTTTCGCAGCCGACAGCAGAAATGTCTTCAAGGACGGATAGAGGGTGTCAGCCCAGTCCGTTTCGCTGCGGATGTAGCGCTCATCGAAGGCTGGAACGAGATCGAGCACGTGCAGGCAGCGTTCCTCCAGGCGGTCCATCGAGTGCTCGAATGACTTCACGCCATAAACGCGCGGTCGACCTTCTCCATGCCCAATGAGTCCCTCGCGGGTGCAGATCGCATGGAAGCTGGTGCAGTCGAACTCTAATCGACCCTGTGCCATCCATTGGAACACGAGGTCATCGTAGGGAAAGACGCTCTGGTTCCACGGCACTCGCCACAACCCGACGTATGCGAATAGCATGTCGAGGTCGTCACGTAATCCATCTAGGCTATCGTTTGCCTCGCCAAAGGCGAGCGTTCGAGCGAGGACGCGCAATTCGTCCTCATCGATGGCGAGGTGCTCGCGCCATGTCTTACGGACCGATCCGGCTCGACTCTTGTCGGTGACCGAGCCATAGAGCCGATCTAGGCGAATGGCACCTGAACGGTTACCGATCATCTCACGTAAGGGATCCGCCCGATCGAGTCGCCAATTGGTCAGGAGCTTGAAGCGGACGCCGAGGCCGTCAGGAGCGTAGGCGACTTGCGCCTCCCGGGCGCGCTGCAGCAGGGAGCGCGCGTTGGCGTTGATGAACTCGGGATCGACCAGTTGGGCGTAGCCGTAGCTGTCGGGTGCAACGTGCCACTTACATTGGATGTGCTCGCGGCGAAGCGGCTCGCCATATTGGTCTTGGGCGCTTCTCGAGGGATCGTACTCCACCCAAATGTCATCGAAGCTTTTCGGTCCTTGCTCGAAACCAACCTTGACGATTGGACTAACCGGATCGAGGAGACGCGCTGCGTAGCGCCAGAACAAGCGCGCCTGAAAGGTATCACCATCGCGACGAACGGTAACGGCCTGGGTCATGATTGCAGCTCAGGCGACGGTGTCGCGGAACGGAGGCGTGGGCGCCAGGGATCGAGCTATCTCGACGGCTCGGGCACCATCAACCGCTCGCGAGGGATAGGCGTCGAGAACGATGGATGGCAGGAGTCGCTGAGTCAGATCCGAGAAGGTGAAGCCGTAATCGCGGCTGCTACGCTGCGGTCCAGTGGCTGCAACCAGAGCGTCGATGTGCTGGCGCTCCAAACCTAGTGCTTCAAGCCGAGACGAAAGCAGGAAGCGCCGCTGCTCGTCGTTCGGGCGGGTGAAGCTCATCAACTCGGCCGCTCGACGCCGAACCGCCGGGTCGAGCGCGCTTAAGCGATTGGTGCACATGATGACCGCTGCGGGAAGCTTACCGTTGGCGAGGCGGTCGATCCCGCGAATGAAGGCGTTGACGCCGGCCCGGTCCTCATGATGCATCTGGGCGGCCTCGCGCGACTGGGCCAGCGCGTCGGCTTCGTCGACAAGAAGGATGACGCCTCCACGCGCGCGGCCAGAGGCCGACTTCAACCGGGCCGCTTCGGAGACGGTGTGGTCGAAGGCAGCCGACAGCAGCTGGGTCATCTCTCCGACGCGACCCTGTCCGCGCGTCGAAAGGCTCAGGGGGAGCAGCGTGATCTCGATCCCTTCCTGGCGCGCAACGGCGTCGCCGATCGTCTCCGCCAACTCGGTCTTGCCTGAACCGACATCACCAGCCAGAACCACGAGAGGGGGCCGGCGCAGGACGATGTCGAGCAGAGCATCGGCCTTGGGATGATGGCGCTTCGCCCATGCCTCCAAACCTGCCGGGTTGATCAGAAGACCCAATATTTTGGTCAGGCGCGTCTTGTACTCGTCGAGCCCGACCAAGCGTGCGAGCCGACCCTGCGGCTCAAAATCGGGGTAGGTGATGCGTCGCTCGAACAGATCGTCGATGGAAGGGCTGGCGTTCATCAGTAGCTCCGGACGCTGGCACGGTTGAGGGCGCGACCGCCCGAGGAATAGGTTCGATCGTCGGACAGGTAGCCGGTGATCCCAGGTTCAGGGGCACCGCTGCGCTGGAAGGGCAGCTGCGTCTTGAACGCATCCTTGGCCGCGTGGGTGAGCTGTTCCCATGCCAGGCTGTAGGTCAGATAGCTGTAGAAGGTGGCGCCACTCACATCGGCGTTGGCGCGCACACGCCCGGGATCGTCATCGTTGGCGGAACCGCCGGCGAGGTCGCGCGCGGTGTAGCGCAGCGTCGGCTCAATCCAGTTCCCATTGCGACGGAACCCATAGGTGACCGTGCCGAGATAGCCAGCCTTCAAAAACTCCGTCACTTCTGCTTCATAGTCTGCGATCTCAGCGTCCGAGGGGGAGCCGTAAAAGCGCTGCATGCGCTTCAAGTCAGTTGCGACCTTGGCTGCCATGTGGCGGGCATGGGTAATGGTGAAGGTCGCGCTTTCGGAAAAGCTATAGCTATAGGACATGACTACCATCAGGCCTGAAACGACGATCCAAAGACCTTCTGCCAGTAGGCGACGGTCAACTGCTTCGTGGGAGCGGCAAGGGCCGCGTCGATGGCGTCGCCAGCATCGTACGCCGCCTCTGTGATTGCGTCCGCGTTGGCTGCGGTGTAGAGTCGGGCAACGTTGTTTGCTGAGTTAACCGGATCGATAATCTGCACTTCGTCGAAGAGGGTGCCGACTGTCAAGGGATTATAGTAGTCGGAGAACACGATCCGTTCTCGCACTTCGCTCTTCGCCAGATAGGTAAAGAAATTCTGGAGCGCCTCGGGATAGTCCGCAAAGTTCAAGCCATCGTCACAGAGCTTGGCAAGGACCATCTCGATCATGAACGACTTAAAACGAAAGCCGTCATGCTCTGCCTTCATGCGACGGGCCCAGAATTTTACCAGCCGAACGACTTGCGCGAAATGTTTCTCTTGAGCTTTCTTACGCTTGGCCGCGAAGGCGATGTGGAGCGGAATGCTTGTCTTCAAGAAAGATCCATCGTCCTGGCTGACGAGGTTGCCGTACCAGTTAGGATTTCCGCTATAGAGGATCGGCACCACGTCGACGTCGAGACCGCTACCTCGAAACGAAACCGTCACTGAGTAGGTTTGCGGTTTCACCTGATCGGGACTGAAGTTGGGAAAGGCTTTGCGAAGCCGCGCTGCCAAATAGTCAAGGAGTTCCTGAACATCGGATGGCGCATCGGCACCACTGATGTAGCAGGCGACATCAATATCATTAAGCGATCGAAGCGCTGTCCCTTTGGCAAGACTGCCGGACAACAGCATCTTTTTAAGCGTGAAATCCGGGTGCTCGCGAAGATAACCCTCCAATTTCTCGCGAAGCCGGTTCGCCTGCGCCCGGTACTCATCGGCCTTCTCTTTGGGTAAGTTTACCCTGTCCTGCGCGAATGCGGCGATCTCGCCGTGTCCAACGTGCTGTCGTCCCATGCTCTGTCTCTCCACGCCGAGGACCAAATCGCCTCGGGTCGACAGGACCAGCGGCGCCGACTGTGGAGATAATAGCCATAAAATAGCTATTCAAGTGGTGATTTTTAGCTATCTCTCGTTGACAGATCGGGGACGGTCCGCTATATGCCCAACGACCGACGGAGGATGAGATGACGAAGCGCACGATGACGCTGAACCTCACCGACGCCGAGATGCGCGTGCTCGATGATCTGTCGGCGCGCAAGGATCTCACCAAGACCGCCGTGCTCCGGCAGGCCTTGCGCCTGTATCAAACGGTCGAAGCTCGGGTTGAGAAGGGCGACAAGCTCTTGTTCGAGAACGAGGCGACCAAGGAAAAGGCGGAGCTGATGTTCCTGTAATGGCCGACGTTTCGACCATCTACCTTCTCGACGTCGCAACCGGTGACAGCGTTGAGGGCGAGTTGCGCGATGCTATCGAGCAAGCGCAGCTCGATGACTGGTACACGAAGTGGCAGCCGGAACTATTCGCAGTGCTGCAGGAGCTCTCCCGAACGGGTGTGCCGCCCACTCAATGGCCACAAAGCTGGCACTGGAATTGGAAGCAGAAGGCTGCTCAAGTACAAGGGATGCTGGCGTTCAAAGGGTTCAGTGTCGTTGCGCAGGGCGTGACGCAGGGACTGGCACAGATCGATCTGACGAAATCGACCCGCGATCCCAGAGAGTCTGGAAAGCCGCTGGTCTATCTCGATTATCTCGAGGCAGCTCCGTGGAACCGACCTGAACTGGGCTCAAAGCCACGGCTACGCGGGGTGGGAACAGCACTGATCACCGCTGCTGTTGCACAGAACGTGGACGAGGGCTTCAAGGGGCGCATCGGCCTGCATTCCTTGCCTCAAGCCGATGACTTTTATCGGCGTTGCGGCATGACGGATTTCGGCCAGGACCCATCGTACCAGAATTTGAGGTATTTCGAGATGACCGCCGCGCAGGCTCGCGCGTTCCTCGACGAGGAGTAAGGCCATGAGGTTGGAGCGCAGTAAGGAGTGGTGGATGGCTCGGGTGCGCCGCGAAGGTGACGCCGCCGTCAGCGCCGGCCTGCTTGCGCTCGATCCGGCGCCAGAAGCGCGCCCATCGAGCGCTCAGGCAGGTGCGAGTGACGAGTCGCGCATCGCCTTTGGCAAGTTCGTGCATCTCATGCGCCGCCATCGCGGCTTCTCGATGGAGCAGTTGGCGGAGGCGGCCGAACTTGAGGCGAGCGAATTGCTCGTTATCGAGGCCGACGTTCACTATGTGCCAGAGCCACGAACAGTCTTCAGGCTTGCTCAGACATTCGACGTATCGCAACGCAGATTGATGCAGTTGGCGGGGTTGTCCGCAGCGAACGATGCTGGCTTTCGTGAAGAAGCCGTACGATTTGCCGCCCGGTCAGAGGCGGTAGAGAAGCTGACACCGGACGAGAGCTCAGCCTTGGAGGCATTCGTCGCCGTGCTGAGCGAGCAGGAGTTGAAACGGGTGAAGTGAGAAACGTCAATCTTGGGAAGCGAACGGTCGCCGACATCGACGGGCAGGTTGCTAAGGTTCTACGGGGTCTTGGAAGCCCCGAGCCGCCGATCAACCTGCACATCGTTCGGGACCTGCTGAAACTCGACCGGGGCTACTACAGCACCACAGACGACAGCCTTCTCAAGGAGATGTTCTCGCGCTTGAAGGTCGGTGGCAAGCAGGTGCTGATGCGCCCTACGCTGCTGGCCGACGCAGTTCGAACGCTGAGCCTGAAGGCACTCTATCTACCCGACCAGAGTAAGCGCTCGGTGACGGAGC
>NZ_LABY01000123.1 GCF_001043975.1 Methylobacterium variabile | reverse complement strand
GCGCCAGTCGCCGACTCTACTCACGTCCACCTGCCCCAGGAAGGCCAGGAAGGTCAGGAGTTGATCGTGCGCCCGGCCCATCCGGGCTTGGAGCGCCTGGGTCAGATCGCACGTCGCCGGGGCCTTCAGGATGGCATCGAGGTCCTGCTCCAACTCGCGCCGCTTGCGCGCCAGGGTCGAGGCGGCCAACTCGGTCAGCCCTCGGGCGAGCCCGAAGGCCTTGTCGAGCCACCACGTGAGCCGCAAGGCGATCAGATCGTCGCCCGCCTCGACCGCGTAGGCCACGTCGCGGGCGAGATGCGCCAGGCAAGTCTGCTGGTGCTCGCCGTGGCCCTGCTGGGCCGAGTACCGGTCGGAGATCCACACCAAAGGCCGGTGCCCGGCCATCACCTCGCCGACCACGGCAGCAGACCGGCTCGGGGCGGCGTGATGCACGACCGCGTCCTGGCAGCGGAACACCCAGTGGTAGCTGTTGGCGCCCTCGATCCGCACCCCGGTCTCGTCCGAGGCGACCACCGGAGCCTGGCGCAGACGCGCCAGCGCGGCGTCCCGGCCTTCGGCAAAACAGCCTTGGGCGCGCCGCAGCAGGTTCATCAGCCCGCCCCGGCTCAGCCGCAGCCCGAACAGGTCCGACAGGGCCGCCTGCAACCGGTCGTAGGACAGCGCCTGAAAGGTCTTCGGGTACGTCGCCACCGCGTGCAGCCGTGGCCCGAACGGCGTCGCGTCGGCTCCCGCCGGCCGCGGGGCGGCGACCCGGGTCCGGCAGGCCGGGCAGGTCACGCACAAGCGCCGGTGCTGCTCGACCACCGGGCGAACGAGCGGCAGGTCGATGCGCTCGTGCACGCTGACGGTCTCGGCCGGAAGATCGGCCGGCAGCAGCTCGCCGCACGATGAGCAGGCGGAGGGCCGATGCTCCACCACCTGATTCGGATCCGGCGTCAGCGCCCGCTTGTGGCCCTCATGTCCAGGCTTGGCCCCACCCGGGCGGGACTTCTCGCGACGCTCCTTGCGGTCGCTCGCCGGCAGCTTGGACGAGGTGCGCGACGTCTTCTCGGGCCGGTGCAGCTTCAGCACCAACTCGATCAGTTCCTCCTTGCTCAGGCGCTCGAGGTCACTGCGGCTCATCCCGACAGGGAACCAGCCAAACAGCCGTCCGGCAAGGGGACGGTCCGACGCCCCCTCTCGCGACCGAGCTGCGCCGTCCCGACACCCCACTGGGTAATTAACCCTCCCGCCCCCGCCATCCCAACACAGGACGGGCCGACAAACGCGCGTGCCAAAAAATATCCCCTGGGTAATTACCGGAAGTCGGTTGAGCGATGCAGCATAGTCAAAAAAGCATTAGGATCCTTGCTAAGCGCTATGGCAACAACCAGAAGACTGTCGCCATAGGGAAGAAGCGCTTTTCGACGGCCGATGGCATGCGGGAGCGAGCGTGCCCAGGTCAACTACGACAGCAATGACCAGCTTCATTCGGGCGCATCCCACCGACGTTGAAGCTAGCTGCATATTCACCCGTCGCGTGAAGACGCTATGCAGACTCACACACCATATGGCCATCTGCAAAGCCTGGACGGACGAGATATTCCAGTTCGCCCAAAACCCGTACCGCCCAACTACGGGACAATGCATCTGTAGATGCAATCAGTTTGCTTAGGTCGATTAAATATTTCGCCCAAGGCGCAAAATGTGGTCTCGTAATATGTTGCAGGCAGGTCCCATGAGGGCGCTAACGTCGCTGCCAGGCGTGAACTGATATTTAATCGTTGTGATCCCAGCCAAATCACTCGGCAGCTTAAGTTTCGAGCCCTTCGGCTCCATTAGGATGGCGCGCTGGCGTCCCAAGCTCCCCATGAAGAAGCCCAGTTCGAACACAACGTTGTCCCGGGGCGTTGGCCACTCTTCGTCGCGGACTTCTGTCTTGTCGTCGAGGTGAGCGACCGCTACCGCGAAATCAGATTGCATCAACTCCTCTTCCAGCGTCTCAAGCGTGTAGTTCGTCACCTTGAAGACACCGTTCGCCCAAACGACCGTCAGGAACGGGTCGTTCGCGAGCGCATTCTCGATGGCTCGTGCCACCGGAAGGGCCTCCGAGGATGAGAACAGGAATACACGCGGCTTTTCGTTTGCAGGTCGGATCAGCGC
This sequence comes from Methylobacterium variabile, assembly GCF_001043975.1. GTDB lineage: Bacteria > Pseudomonadota > Alphaproteobacteria > Rhizobiales > Beijerinckiaceae > Methylobacterium > Methylobacterium variabile. The sequence goes on along the minus strand of NZ_LABY01000123.1, from coordinate 47,216 downwards.
GTTTCGTTGCTCTAGGCGTCGCGCCAACTCCTGCGCCATGCGTCGCCAGACCTCGGGATACCGGTCGGCAACGACGGAGAATTCGGCCTCGCTGACCTTCAGGACGACGGCCTCGGTCGTCGCGGTCACGGTCGCTGCGCGCGCCTGGAATGGTGCGACGGCTGCCATCTCGCCAACCTGATCTCCTCGGCTACGCATGTTAACGCGATGGTCGTTCACGACGATCTCGAAATTGCCGACTATGATGAAGAACAGGTCGTTGTCGGTGCCTCCCTGCTCAATGATTGAGGTTCCGCGTTCGATGCGTACGAGCTCGCCCACGTCGACCAGGGCTTCGGCAAGGCCAGGCGTCCCGGTAACGAGCCTTTGGCGGCCCATCTCTTCCACGAGGCGCACCCGGCCCCGTTCGCCTTGAAACCGTTCGAGCATGGCACATCCTCCCGACTGTTACGCGCACCCACCCGATGCGCCTTTGCCGCGCCAGGGCCTCACGGCCTGGCGACGCCCAGCGGGCAACCGTCCATGGTCCCGCAACAATCCTTGCCTTCGAACGACTTCCAGAACGACCGCTCCGCGGTGGCCATGTCCTGCATCGCGCCGACGATCTCGACTAGGCGGCCGGCATGGTCGCGGCATCGCCGGAGGGTCAAGGGCCGCTCGTCCTGCCCGCAGGGGCAGGCTTGCCGAAGCGTCGCCGGGCGACGATGCATGACGAAGATGCGCGCCATCGTCCGGCCGTCAACCTGCAACCGAACCGCGCTCCCCTGCGACGAACACCCTTTTGACCGAACCGTGGCCACACGTCCTTGGAACAGCCGGTCGCGCAGCCGGGGCGAGACCGCCGCGGCCGCTTCGAGCGCCTTGCGCTGATGTACGGCAGCGCCGCCATGGGCCCATTCGCGACGGTCCGGCCATCGGCGCAGGCGCCGCGCACGCTCCTGCAGGCGTAGGAACTGCAACACGGCACCCCACCATGTCGCGCCTTCCGCGGTGGCTTCGAGTGCTAGGTTCTCATAGGGCTCCCAGTTCAGGCAGAACGACCCATCGGCATTGATGTGCCGCATCGGGCAGAACGCCGGGAGACGAGCCCCTAAGGTCGCCTCCCGAACATATGGCCGGCCGCCGCTCGCCTGGACCTCAAGTTCGTAGCCGTGGAGGCTCCCGTCCGTCATCAGGATGGGCACGGCCGCGCGTAGGAGACCATTGGTCGAGAGAAGCGGCGTGATCCCATATGCCGGGGCTGCCGACGCGAGGATCTCGACCGCCGCCGGCTGGATCATTCCCCGCCGACCTCGACGTAGGGTGTGACCACTTGATCGGCAGCCCTTTTGACCGCCGGCGCCGCGGCGGCGAACGCCTCGGCCTTGATGGCCTTGGCGGTCCGGTCGCCGTCGGCTGCAAGTCCCTCCACCGCCTCGTTGTAGTCGAGGCCGTCGAAGCGCCGGGACGGGCCGAACAGGTCCCTGACTGCTTGCGTCCCGGATTTGTATGCGACCTGCCCGATGGCCGTCTGCGTGCCCGTGCAACGCTTCTGTTCGGACTCCGAAGCCAGTACGCCGCGGCTCACCGAGCATCGCAAGCGGTCCCCGTGCGCGCCGAGCCGCGTCAGGGTCATCGGGCCGAACTCGATGCCTATCGCAAGCCCGAGCTTTTTCACGTCGACCCCCTCCTCGTCGAGCTTCTCCAAGGCGAGCTCGAAGCTGCTCCGAAGGGCACCGGCGCACAGTACGGCCGTGCTCACCGTCTCCTCGTCGTCGGTCGTCTGCGCCGTTCCCTCGCACAGCAAGCCGTGGATGCAGTCGCCGATGAAACGGACCCGCCGGCCCTCGAAGTCGACGCCCATCACGCGGTCGAGTTCGGCGCGGATGACGTGCAAGGCGCGTACGACATCCTCCGACGTCCTCGCTTCCAGGTGGCGGGCCACGTAGGCCGTGAAGCCATCGATATCCGCATAGACGGAGACGGCCTCCTGACGTCGGGAGTTGGATGGTGTCAGCGCGATAATGTCTATGGTGCGCAAAGGCGGCGTGTGGCGCGAAAACTCGTAGTTGGAGAGTGGGTTCTTAGCGAGGTCGGCGCGCCATTCTTCCGCGAGATCCTCTACGTCGAGGCCGAGCTTGGCGTCTGCCTGCGACAGGGCTACCTCGCTGGCGGTCATCTTGGTCTTGGACGGCTCCTTGACCTCGGTCAGGCCTATCGCGCGCCGGGCGTTGTTCGTCAGGAATATGCCGACCGCGGACCCCGCCGCTGAGAACTTCGCGGCATGGTTCGCTGGATCCCCCAGGAACAAGGGCTCGCGACCGCCGTTCCGGCCGTTGTTCACGACGAGGGCGAGACCGCTATCTATCCCGACTCTGACCCTGGCCGCGGGAACATACTCGTCGTCGTCGCCTGTGGCCGCGCAAACGTCGATGACGAGCTGGGCGATGGCGACCGCGCGATGGAGCCTCCGGGCTTCGGCGCCGCCGTCCTCCTCGTCGTCGCTGTCGTAGGGTTTGTGGACGACGGCGTGCAGCCGCTGGTTATGAAAATCGACGCGCAGCGCATCCGCCCTGTTGAGGATGCGGCGCACGCTTCGACCGTGCAGGTCGAGGAACCGAAGCGTTCGCTTGTGGCATGTCTCCCCTTCGCTCAACGTGCAGTTCAGCATGTCGTCGAGGTTAAGGATGTCCGCGTAGAGATGCACGGCCTTCATCCGATAGGCCTTCGCGGTGGGTATGTTGCCGAGCGACATCTCGCGCTTGAAGTCGACGATCTCGACCTTCTTCACGTCCTTGATCTTGGCGGCGATGTGTTCGGCCGCCCGGTCACGCTTCCAGCTATGTGCCATGTCAACTTCCGCCTGTCGACGGACCGGGCAAGGACCGGCCTGATTGTGAGTTTCGCGGTGGATCGAGGGATGCGGACGTCAGCGCTGCACCGGGCCGACGACATGGCGCCGCCACTCGATGGTCCCGCGCCCGAACGTCATGAGATCTCTTCGGAAAATATTTCCTCCGTGCCAGCATCGGTGACCTGCATGTATCGGGCCCGACATGAGCCAACCCCGACGTCGATGACGGCGTAGCCATGGGTGAAGACCCCGCCGCGCGTCTGAAGCCTCGTGCCCTCAATGATGGCGGGCGTCTGCTCCAGGTCGTCGAGAGGCTTGTAGATGTTGTCGAGGACAGACACCGGGACGGCGCCGTGGCCGATGCACCGACCAACTTTTATTCCCGAGAACGGCTCGTAGATCCCCAGCGAGTGCTCGTGGCCCCAGAACCAGGCCGCCACGCAGCCGTCTCTGTTCATGCGCTCAAAGGCACGCATCAGGTGGGGGTTGCTTGGGTTCCTCTTGCCTTGCGCCGGCTTGGCGCCGATGGCCGAGAACGCGGAGAACGGCTGGTGATGCGACAGGAGTATGGTCCGACCTCCGAACTCCTCGATCCGCTGGCAATGCCATTCCAGCTCGTCGTCTTCGAGGTGGGTCAGGGCATCGGCAACTGAGTGGGGATTGTTGTCGTGCAGGCCGGTATCCATGGCAAGGAACTGCCATCTCTCGTCCGCCGAGCGCAGGCAGAAGAAACTCGCGCGCTGCCGGAGGGAGCCCTCGTTCAGCTTCGGCAGCAGATCGTAATATCCGACCCCGCCGCAGTACATGTCGTGGTTTCCGGACAGCGTGTACACCAGGGTTGGTCGCTTGGTCCGCAACTCCCGCGTCACCGGGCGGAGGAAGTTGTCCTCGCACTCCTTCCTGGTCCCCGAGTAATAGATATCCCCGAGGTGGACCAGCACGTCCGGGTGCTCCCCTGCGATGGACCTCAAGACCTCTATGGCCGGCCGTGCGCCGGTGCCCCAATCGCTTACGAGCGCAAGGCGCGAACCGGCCTTGATCTCGTGCGTCTCCGGACCGGCCTGCGCGGGCCGGACGTACGGAATCGGCTTCCGCTTCCCGTCCGGACCGAAATACCCCGCGTAGGCACGCAGGGTCGTAACCCATTCCACGTCGCAGGTCCCAGTCCTGTATTCGTCCTCGACCTCGGCGAGCGCAGCCTGGTTGCCACTGGCGAGGGCCTTCACGTAGCGCAAGGCCAGTTCGACGCACACCTTGCCTATATCGACCGGTGACAGATCCCGCGCCGCCGGCGAGGAAGGCCGCACCCCGGACCCGATGCCCGCGTCGCGCCCGCACTCCCGTCTCGTGATTGCAGTCGCCTCATCGTTGAACGTCGCCGAGGCCGACCGTTCCAGCCGTCGTGCACCCGGTCCGGAGGCCTTGGCGTCAATGCGTTCAGCGACCTCCGCAACCGCCGATTGGAACAGGGACAGCACCGGATCGCGCACACTTTCGAAAGTTTCGGGCATCGACTTCACCCACTCCTCTCTTCGTCATCCTGGAACCAGCGCTTCAGCACCGGGAGATATCGCCGGACCTGCTCCCGGTCGCTCTCCTTCTCGTCCTCGGGTAGGTCCTCGTACTGCATGCCGAATTGGCGCTCCCATCGCTCGACCAACTCGGCGGACAGGACCAGCGACCCGTCCGGCCGGCGGACCGCCTTGGCATGGACGTAACGCTGCCAGTGGGACCACCGCTCGTGCTCGATGGCCGCCAGTTCCTCAATGAGCGCGTCGTCATCCCCACGGTCGCGAACCATTGCCTGCCATCCCCGGTCAGATCAGCTTCTCGGCCACCAGCCGCCTGTAGTGCTCGCCGAGCACGGTCAGCTCGCAGCTCTGGCTGTCCATTGCGGCATGCCACATGTGGGGGGCCCCGACCGGCCGGACCAAGTTCACTTTCACGTAGCTCTGGAGCACGGCGAAGATCTCCGTGTTCGCGGGGTTGGGCGCCACCCCCGTGTCCGGCCTTTCCCTTTCGGGCTCGAACGATGGATCGAGCTTGATCCTGTGACCCGGGGCTGGGAAGAGCGAAGCAAGCTTTTTAAGATCAGAGAGGGATATGGGGGGCTTGGCCCTGCGCAATGACACGAACGACTTCACGTTGGTCTTGAACACCGGTCGCTGCCCGCCCCATGGTCCGAGCGACTGGTCGATGTGGGCATAGACGCTGCCCGGCGTCACGTCCCCGACGAGGTTCGCGGCCGCCCCGTCGAGCGCGTGGACCAGCAGGTTGGTGAATACGCCGGGGGCGCCGTTACCGCCCTCGTACGCGTACTCCTTCTCGGTCGACGCGGTGAGGAGGGTCATCCCCTCGGCAATCTCGGCAACGCCGCTGCCGCCCGCCCGGTTCCCAGCTATGCCGCCGTAGCAGCTATCAAGGATGATGATCCTGTTCTTCGCCTTCGACTGCCTAGCGAACGTCATGATTTCGCTCAGCGGGAGGCCGTCGTTGCCGTCCTGGCTGTCGCTGGCACAGAGGAAGCCGCCCGTCTCGTCGACGAAACCGTGGCCTGCGAAGTAGAGCAGGGCCACGTCGGGATCGCCCGCGAAGACGGCCTCAACCTCCGTGCGCAGTTGCCGTCGGTCGAGCGGGTTGCCTCTGTCCGTCGCTGTCAGGAGCCTCGGCGTGGTGAAGTTCACCGACTGGTCGAAGTTGGTTTCGAGGACGCCGGCGACGGCGGTCGCATCGGCGACGCAGCCCTTCAGTGGCTTGAGGCGATCGTAGTGATCAATGCCGATGATCAAGGCCTTCCGCATCATGCCCTCACAGAGAGTCGATGAATGCGGCGATGTTGGCATCGCTCCAGACGACGGTCCTCACGCCAGCGATTTCGGTCCGGTCGCTGGCGTGGGCCCAGACGCCGATGATCTTCTTGCCTTCGTCCTTCGCGCAGGCGACCTCCCACCTCTGGCCGGTCGACTGCGGCGAGTTCCTGCTGACCAACACGATCAACCCATGGCAACGCCGTATCCGCGTGCGGACTTTGTCCTTCCAATCCGTTTCGTAGGCCTCCTTCACGGAAAGGTCGATAAACTTATATGGAGCCCGTGGATGCAGCGACTGACCTTTAAGAAAATCCCGCTGTCGTTCGTTCTCCATCGCGAATGCGACGAAGAAAATTTTCTTCGTTGACAAACTCTGCCTCCTGCCGCCCCGTTGTTTACCGCTGTCCAAGCGACGATTTTAGAGAGCTATGGAACGACCTGAAACCGCGCGACTGCGCCGTGCTCCCGTACCCTTGTTGCCGGTAAGTCTCGACGAGATGCTGCGCGCGCTTAGACTCCGTAATATATCTATCCAGGTCGGCCATGTTTTGAAGGTACGGCCATTTTTGAAGAAACTCAGGTACGGTCGCGCCGTCCGACACGAATGAGGCCAGGAAGCGCTCCTTCTCCGTGGCAACCCCGATTTCCCATGGCACCCACCACGACGCCCGAGTAATAGGACTGATAACGGCGAGCAACTGCGAGCATTCATCGAGGCGCATCCGTATATAATCAGCCAAATCTGGTCCGCTTTTACTTAACTGAGCATCGATGACGTCGATATACACGTCCAGGCCGCCCATCCGGAGACGGGCAGCTATGAGCGCGGCTCGCTCGGAGTCCTCTTGCTTATGTGAGACGAAGACCTTTGGCGTCATTCCTGGCCCCCTAGGAACATAATGGCAACATGGCAGAGCCAAGTCGAGCTGTCGAGTCAGGCGTCGCCTATCAGCATACCCTGTTGAGACAGATGCATGAGACAGCCTCGGCCGTCTCAACAGGGTTGCAAATCAGACCATGAGACAGGTAGAAGTGAGGCTCTAGATCCTGGCGAGACGAACAATGGGCAAAATCGGCTACGCGCGCGTCAGCACTACGGATCAGGACCTCTCCCTCCAGCTCGCCGCCCTCTCAGCCGCAGGATGCGGCGTCATCCGATCCGAGAAGATCACCGGATCCACCGTCACCGGACGCGCCGAGCTGCGTACCGTCCTCGACTTTATCGGCAACGGCGACACCCTCGTGGTCACCCGCATCGATCGCCTCGCCCGATCCCTCGGTGACCTCCAGGACATCGTCCGCGAGCTCAAGGCCAAGGGCGCCTCTCTCGTCGCCACCGAACAGCCGATCGATACTGGCACCGCCGCCGGCAAGGCCTTCCTCGACATGCTCGGGGTGTTCGCCGAGTTCGAGACCAACCTGCGGCGAGAGCGCCAGATGGAGGGGATCGCCAAGGCCAAAGCCGCCGGCATCTACAAGGGCGGCAAAACCCGGATCTCGGCTGACGAGGTGCGACGTCTGGCAGGGGAAGGTGTGGGTCCCTCAGCGATCGCCCGACAGCTGAGAATAGGCCGAGCCAGCGTCTATCGCCTGCTCGGCGCAAATAAGGTTGCGGCGACCCTGAATGGCTCATGCGATAGCCAAGGGAGAACCGAGGTCGATCTGGAAGAGGACCCTGACCTCTGAGGTGTCCCGGGATCCCAACCGTCCCTCCGTCCACCTCAGCGAGATCAGGGGCGAGAACGTGCTTCCGGCACTCGGCATGTCAGCATCCATGCCAACCAAGCACCTCGGCGTCACGCGCCAAGCCGCTCCGGCGATGCGCCTGTCGATCCCTTGGCCGCTCAGTGTCCGTCGATCGACCCGGGCTTCCATCCCTCCGGCAATTCATCACCGGGCTCCGGCGGGCAGTTGGGCACACGGGACAGGAAGGCGTCGAGCTCGTCGAGCGAATGGCCCTCTGCCCGCTGCTTGAAGAACTCGGCCGCCGTCTCGACGGCTCCGACTTTCTGGGCCACCGCCGTCGCAATCCACTGGTTCAGGCTCACGCCGTCCTCCTTGGCCAGTCGTGCCGCGGCCTGCTTGATCGAGGTGGGAAGCTTGAGCGGATAGGTAGCCTTGCTCATGATGCCAGCTCCTGCAGCAGCTCTGCCGGCCGCAGCACCCGCACACCGCAGCGCGGCGCAGCCGACACAAAATCACGAACGTTGTAGGTCACGAGCGCGTCAGCCCGGCCGTTGATGGCGGCCTCAAGCACCAGTTCGTCATCGGTGTCGCGCAGCTGCGGACGCCAGCGCAGGCGAACGTCCACCGGCTCGATCACCCCTGCGAGAGCGCCCAGGATCCGATCGACGTCGGCCAAACTCAGTCCTGACACCTCGCGCTGTCCCGGGCGCTTGAGTACCTCCTCGTACTCGAGGAGCAAACTCGTCGTGGCGAGTGGGACGACGCGCCGAAGGCGAACCGCTCGGAGGATCACGAAGCCCGCGCCCGCTTGGCTTCAAAACGCCGAGGCGATCACGGAGGTATCCAGTACGACCCGCAACATCTCACAATAATAACATCCCATGGGATATTAGGCGAGCCGTCCTCGTCGTAGAGGCGTGCGCGCGCTTGCTGGCATGGCCGGTAGGCAAGCCATCTTGAAGGTTGGTCGCGCCCTGACTCGGCCGCGGCGCCTGCGCCCTACCTTCGTCAATGACCCGGGGGCGTGGAAGAATGACGCCAGGCCACCGGGTACGGTCCCTGGAACAGGTCGCCCATAGCCTTTCGCTGGAACAGGGTGCGCCAGCGCCGGCGCTGATGCTCGTCGCGGTCGTGCAGCATATGGCAGCGCTGGCAGAACGCCGCCAGGTTGGTGTCCTGGTTGTTGGCGGTGTCGTGGTCGCGGTGGGCCGCCGCCAGCACCACCTTGGTGACCCGGACCCGAGCGAGCAGGTTTTCGTCGCGCAGCCGATGCCGGAGCCGACGACCCCGACCGTCGCGCCAACCCGAGATCTCGTCATCTCACCAGCGTCCATCGCCGAGATGAAAGACCCGCTGCAGGTGCGGGCGTGCGCATGCCTCGCATCGTCCTCGCGCCCGGCGGAAGCGGATTGCGTCGGAGAGCTGGGGCCAGTCGATGGGGTAGAAGAAGCGGTGCTCCGGCCGGATCGGCATTCATGCTCCCCGATCTACCGGTTTAACAAGGCCAAGGAGCCTATCACGCTCCAGGGTTAAGAGCTGCCTACTCACATCAGGCCTTCCGTTCGCTTCGACCGGAGATCCTCACCATTACCTTCACCTGGCGCCCGAGATCGATCGTGCCAAAACAGATTGATCTTCATGCTCGCATGTCGATCATCACGCAGACACGCATTCGATCAATTTTTACGTAAGCAGCTTGCGAAAATTGAATACCCACCATGAGACTGATCATGGGATCAGGAGATCGCGACGCGCATGACTCGATTTCCGCAAATCATAGAAAATAATATCGGCTATAGACTGCATGATGTTGATCAAAATACCGTTGCGAACACCTTGCAAGGGCGTGCTCAGCTGGTGGTCGACCTTCCACTTTCCACTGTCTTACCCTTTTTCCTGCGCGTGAGGAATGTCGATGCCGATAATATCATTGCCCGGCTGCCGGAAAAGGATCATCTGACCAAGATGGGCGCACAGCCGTGAGCCAAATCGGCAGCTTCTGGCGCGGCATCATCGTGTTCGTACTGACCATTGCATGCCTCGCCGTCTACTACCCGCTCGCCTTCGTCGTCCAACACGGGTTCGACCCGACCAGTTGGCACGACGCCCTGCTTCTTCCTCAGGGGTGGTTCGAGGACCTGCAGCACAAGGAGATCCTTCCCTGCATCGGCGTCTACGTCGACATGGTCTGTGGCGAGCACCGGGCCTTTGCCGATGGTGGCGTCGCTGCTATGGCGATCCTCGCACTCGGCGTGGTCGGCGGCGGCGGCTTCTTCGTTCTGAGTGCCCCGCGACCGGGATTGCGCGATCCCCGCACTGTCCTGGGCAGTGCCCGCTTCGCCAACGCCGCCGAGCGCGCCGCGATGGCTCGCGGCCTTGAGCTCGGCCTCGATCCGATCACCAGCCAACCTGTTCGGGTCCAGGTCGAAGGCAACCTCCTCTCCATCGCCCCGCCGCGCACCGGCAAGACCTCGGGCCTCATCATCCCCAACCTCGCCATGCCCCGGACCTCGGCGTCTGGGACGGGCCGGCCGTCGTCATCGACCCCAAGGGCGAGATCTATCGTGCCGTCGCCATCCGGCGCCGGCGCCTCGGCCGTACCGTGCGATGCCTCGATCCCTTCAACATCGTCGGGGGTAGCGACCGGTGGAACCCGCTCGCAACTCAACCCGCCAACGACCTGCTCTACCTCCAGCACCTCGCCCGCCTGCTGCTGCCAGGGTCCGCAGGCGCGAGCGAGAGCAGCCAGTTCTTCCGCAACCGCGCCGCCGTCCTCTTCCTCGGCGCCGTGCTCGCCGCCTTGCGCTCGGATCAGCGCACGCCGCTCGCTGCGGCCGGATACCTGAAGGACCTGCCCGCGCTCGCCGCCGCCCTGGGCAACGCCAACGATCTCGCGACGCGGGCCGTGCGGGCGTTCATCGCCAGCGAGGCCAAGAGCAAGGAGGATGTGATCTCGACCGCCGAGCAGGCCTTCGACTGGCTCCTCGACGAGCGCATGCAGCGCCTGACCGGCCAGCCACCCTCCCAGCCGCTCTCGCCGCCTCGCTCCGGAAGGAAGCCGCTCAGCGCGGCTGGACGCCCGAGAGCCTCGCCCGCGACTGCATCGACCAGTACCTTGAGGTTGCCCTGCGCCACCGCGTGGTGCTCGAGCGCATGGAGCAGGTCGACGCTGCCCTGCTGCAGCTCGCCCAGACCGTGGGTGAGATCGAGGCGGCGGCCGAGGCCGTCGAACCCGGTGCCCTGTGCCGCTACCGACCCGATCGCGATCCGGCCGGGACCCCGTGACTGCCTCGCTGCAGCGCCTGCGGCCCGGGCTCGAGGCGGCAGCCTATTATCTGACCCAGGCCCAGGACGAGGCCCGGCCAGACCGGCGCGAGGCCTACTACCAGGCCGAGGGCAGCGGGGTGTGGTGGTCGAGCGGCGGGAGCGTCGTGCGTCACGGTGCGGCGATCATCGGCGCCTCATTCCGCGACCTCTGCGCCGGTCTCGACCCGGGCACCGGCCGCCCTCTCGTGCGCGGGGCTGGCGTCGGTCACCATGCCGGAACCGATTGCACGATGACGTCCGGCAAATCCGTGAGCGCGCTTTGGGCGGCGGGAGATGCGGATCAGCGCGCCTTGATCGAGCAGGCGCACCGGGCAGCGGTTGATGCGGCCCTACGGTTCATCGAACGCGAGGGCCTGATCGTGGTGCGCACCGGCGCCGGCGGGCGCGAGCACCGCCGTCCCGCTGATTTGATCGCGGCGACTTTCGACCACTACACCACCCGCGAGGGCGATCCTAATCTACACACGCACTGCGTGTTGCTGAATGTCGCAGGCAATCCAGGGGAGAGCAGCGGCCGCTACAAGTCGTTGCGCCACCTCACGACCGACCCCGCCCGGCTGTTCGAGCAGCAGCGTGGCGTGGGCGCCGCCTACCGGGCGGCCCTGGCCGAGCAGCTGCATGCCCAGTTCGGGTGGCGCTTCCGTCCGGCCGGCAACGGACAGTGGGAGGTGGCGGGGGTCGCCGAGAGGGTGCTGGAGACGTTCTCGAAGCGCTCCGCCCAGATCCGGGAGCGGGTCGGCTCCGAGGCGACGAGCGCCCAGCGCGAGGTCGCGGCCCTGGCCACGCGGCGAGCCAAGGACCTCTTGCCGAGCGGTGTCGAGCTAGAGGCGCGTTGGCAACGCGAGCTGGTCGAGCTCGGAACGGATCTCTGGCGAAGTGCCCGTGAGGCAGCCCGGGATCCCGAACTCGCGCAGCAGATCGAGCCGAAGCACGATCTCGTGTTCGATCCGCCTGAGATCTCTGGCGCCACGCCAGTCGCCCGAGCTGCCTCGAGACTGCTGCGGCACGAGAACGTGATCACCCGGGCGGCATTGCTGCAGGCCAGCCTCGAGGAGGCAAGCCTGCACGGGCTCGGCATCGGAGCCGTCGAGGCTGAACTCGCGCGACTCGAGCTCGAAGGCACGCTGGTGCGCCTGTCCTCCGCGGCGCTCGAGCCGAGCCAAGGGGCGTGCTGGACCACGCCTGGCATCGCGGCCTGCGAGGCGGCCCTGCTGCGCGCTGCCGAGCGACCGCGGGAGAGAGTGTGGATCAGCCCTGAGACGGTCGCTGCGGCCCTCGAACAGGCTCCCCAGATCGCGCCCGAGCAGGCCGAGGCGGTGCGCCTGGCAGCTGGTATGGACGGGGTGTCGCTGATCGAAGCGGGCGCGGGTACGGGGAAGACCACCACGGCTCGCGTTCTGGTGGAGGCTGCCAGGATTGCTGGACTGAAGGTTGTTGGTTTGGCGCCGTCCTGGGTGGCGGCCGATGAGCTTTCGCGCAGCACCGGTATTCCCGCAAGAGCCATCGCGCGCTGGCGCTACGATCAGGCCCGCGGCCCGGCAGCCCTGGCGGACCGTGACGCGGCTCTCGGAGCCGACAGCCTGGTTCTGGTCGACGAGGCCGGGATGGTCGGCACGCGCGACCTCGAGGCCGTGCTGAGCGCGGCGCACGCTGCGAGCGCCAAGGTGGTATTGTTGGGCGATCGCCGCCAGCTTGCGTCGGTGGCCGGGGCGAGCGCGCTGCGGGCGGTGGCGGAGGTATGCGGTCGCCAAGCCATACTGGGGCAGGTGCGGCGCCAGCAGGTGCCGTGGCAGCGGGCAGCCTCGGAGCTAATGGCGCGGGGCGAGACCGAGGCGGGACTGCGCGCCTACGCGGGACGAGGCTGCGTCGAGCTGGTCTCTGGAGCTGAGGCGGCGCAGGCGCGGGTCATCGCGCTGTGGCGCGAGCTGCGCGGGCGGCACGGTGAGGACGTGCTGATCGTGACCCGCCGCAACCGTGATGCGGCGGCGCTAAACCGACTTGCGCGGGAGGTGCTGCGGGCCGAGAGGCGGCTCGGGCCCGATCTGGTCGAGGTGAGCGCGGTCGACCGCGAGGATCGGCGGGTGGTGCTGCCGCTGGCGGTAGGTGACCGGTTGCGGTTTGGCGAGACGCTGCCTGAGCTCGGGGTGCGCAATGGTAACCGGGCAGAGGTGCAGGAAGTGACGGTCGCGGCCGACGGCCAGGTGCGGCTGCGCCTGGAACTGGAGGACGGGCGGGTCCTGGAGGAGGCTTGGGAACGGCTGGCCCGCGCGCCACGGTTCGGTCCGCGCCGACCCCCGCGGATCACGCCTGCGCTGGCCGGCACGGCGCACGCGGCCCAAGGTCGGACCAGCGCCGCGGCGGTCCTGTACGTGGGCAGCTCCGCCGACGCACGTGAGACGTACGTAGGTCTGACTCGCCACCGGCAAGAGGCCCACGTGGTCGTGGAGCGGAATCGTCTCGACGCGCTGTGCCGACAGCGACAGGCGGATGCGCGACTCGCCCCAACGGAGTCGATGCTGCTTGAGCGGCTGTTCGCGGAGGCTGGACGCTACCGGGAGAAGGCGAACGTGTCCGACTACGTAGTCGACCGCCTCGCGTTCGTGCGAAGCGGGGTGGTCGATCTACGAGAGGCAGAGATTGGGCTCGGGATCGGACGAGCCGTTGCTGCGGCGCGCGCGCTGGCGCATGCCTTGCGCCGGATCGACCTGATGCCGCGGCGCGGAGAGCTGTTCCCTCAGCTTATGGCCTGGCGGCACAATCCCCAGAGAGTACAGCAAGGATTGGAGCGGGCACCCACGAGTCCTGCATTCGCTCTTGAGGCCCAAGCCAGGGATGTCACGCCTGAGCGTTAGCACGATCAATCCATATTTGAACGGCTTATATAATATTTATAGATTGATTGGGACTCGACTATACTATGACAGCATTTTTTATGGTTGTACGCTGCTTTTCATATTGAGATCGCCATTCAGAATTGAGCATATCGTTGAATACGCTATTGTGCTTCTGTAAAAGTCGAGCAAATTCAGCGGCATGATTGCACCCAAAAGTACTCTGTTCCACTGCAAGGCGGAAGCGGATATTTCGCTCTTCTATGTCAAGGCTATCTATGCGGTCAATGTTCTGTTGTGTGATTTGTTGCCTAAATGCATTGTATTTATTGCTATCGTTTTGACTTTTCTCATCATCATGGTTCGCGCCCACTTTGTATTCTGGAGCGTTATTATTTATTTTATCAAATTGTGTGCGAATAAAATGTGATACGCCTGCGGCCGCGAATTCTTTGAGACGGTTAAGTTCATTTTGTTCTGAGTTAACCTGCTTTGACATGATGGGTCTCACAAAAATTGGCCTACACAACGCCACAGTGGACGATATTATGTAATATATATTGCATAGATTGCATAAAATAATATGTTTGTTCTCAACGCTACGGATATAATCTGAAGTGGCTCCGTACATATCGTCGTCAAACAACAGGATCATGGAATTATCAAAGTCTCATTCTAGCATGATTATATTCGTATAAATTTGTAAAATCATGCTATAATTCTTAATACACAAATACGTATTTTATTATTTTGTCAGCCGCAACTTGCCGATATTTGCGGCTATCTGGTTGAACGCCGCGATGAGGCTGCCAGAGTCATTAGCCTGGAAATACTGGCTTGGAGATGATGCACAGTCCTTGAGTAGGTTTATGCCCTGCTGATCAATCGGATCCGACGAAACGCTGAATCCGATCGTATAGATCGTGATGTTGGCCGGACTTGCCTTGGCATTCGTACAACCTTGCCGCGTTAACTCGTCAAGGGCTTTACGCGCTTGAGTGCCGTTCGCTACGTTCTGGTAGCTTGACGGAAAATGAATGTCTGGATCACTGCCGTCGACGTTAATAAAATATCGATTTGACGAGAAAATCGATCTATTGTACGAAGAACTATTATCTAACCAAGTATTGGCGCCATCAGTCATTAAAACTATTATCTTACCGACTGTGTCGCTGCCGTACGATGTTCCGTCTGCAAAAACGCTTTTCGGAGAGATCGTGCGCCAGCCCCACATCAGCCCCTCATGAATGTTGGTAATGCCAGCGGCTACCATATTTTCTATTAGTGTATTAAGTACCACACTATCTCTCGTCAGGCGTTGTAGTGGCTGAGTCGTGCAGCCGAAATTTGGTCCGTTCTTTCCTAGCTCTGCTATCACAGCACCAACTTTAGGGTTGCGCACAGTGTTGTACTTGCAGGCGCGCCCCTCAGCGATCGCGAATGAAGTGTTGGAGGCTAGTTTCGGGCAGGATCCGCTCGTTGACCCGTCATCGTCATCGATATAGCTGTTAATGCTGTAGCTGCCGTTCCAATACGAGTTACCGACCAAGCCAGGACCACCTTCATCCGGTGCCAAGTACGGCATGTAGAGCGACGCATTGCCGTTAGTAGACATGTCGGTCACATTCTGAGGGTAAGGCAGCGACTCGAAGCAGCCGGCCCATTTCCAACTCGGCACAGCAGCCTGGAGCTTCGCATATACATCGAACCGGCTAGTGAACCCCGCTGCTGCCATACCGGAAAAATTTCCCCAGTGATAAGGTGATTGCCCCTGTGTATCAACCCAACTCGAGTAGCGGTACGTATTCGGATCGACCGCTACCGAAGCAGAAAAGGGAATGATAGCAATCTTTGTACCTGCGGCAAAACTAGGATTACTGAGCACATAGCTGACAAATTTCTTAGCAGCATTTTTAAGGGCAGTCAGCTTGGTAACACCGTCGTTACCAGCACTATTCATAGACCCAGTATTGTCAAGGACGATCGCAATTTCGAATGCCTTTGGGACGGGTGTGGCGCATTGCGCTTGCGCACTGAGGTTGAGTGAACGAGTGCCGGTAATTGTACCGAAAAATGCAGTCGAAATCTTGCGGGTTTTCAAAAAAATTTGACGCGGGTTGCTGGTAATCGTCAGAGGGTCGACGACGAGGCCGGCGGCGCCCATTTGGCCGGTCATCGCCGACACGGCGAGCGCGTTGAGTTCTGTGCTTGTCGCAGTCAGGGGCGTCTGGCACAACAGGATCGCGGCTGCGTCGGTCGCAGCCTGCAACTTGGTCTCAAGCCGCGTCGCCATACCGTAATCGAGGGCTGCGCCGGACATCATTAGCATCGGCAGAAGCAGGAAGGCAAACAAAATCGTGATGTTGCCATCCTGATGACCCAGGAAGCGATCCCAGAGGCGTGAACGCGGTCGCGGCGTCGTAGCTGAACAGTCAGGGTGCTGAACCATCGCAGGTCTTCTGGTTTGTGCCAGGTAGGACGATCTCGGCGAAGGTGTTGGTGCCATAGGTCTGACCGCCCCGTATCGGCCATGGGACGCTCGCCGACAATGTGATTTTGTCACTGACGCCATTAACGAATTTGACCAAAGCTCCGCCGAGTATCGGCTTGTAGCTTCCGCTGACCTCAACCAGGACGTAACGCATGCCCTGGGTGCGGTAGCCGTCTGGCACTATCAGGTCGGTAGCCGGGCCGACCGCCCGGGCGCTTGCGCTCGCCGAGGCTGTCGACGAGCAGACTTGCGGTACGAGGTTGAGCCGCGTGATATCGACGCCCATCGCGCTCACCGCGACCGTCACGCCAGAGGCATCGAACGGGCGCATCACCTGCGGGGCGATGGCGTGGCGGTAAGTGGGTTCTGAGCGTCACCCTGCGAAGCGAGGTCGGCAACAGTGCGGGCGAGCAGCGTGATCTTGCGCCACATGTCGGTGGCACGGGACAGCTCCAGCATGCCGGCAAGCATCATCAGCAGGACGGGCAGCAGCATGGCGAATTCGATCGCGGCAGTACCGCGTCGGTCTCTGAAGAAGGGCCTCAGCACGCAGCAGCTCCCGTCATCTGGTAAGGCTCGGTGCGGAAGACAGCTGTCGAGGTTAGTAGACTGAACCCGTTTTCGGCGCCGCTAGTGAACTGCCGGGTGTCGAGGCCGAGAAGGTTGAAGAAAGTTGGGAAGGGGACTGCGGCTGTGACCATCACGATCGTTCCCGGCTTAGCACAGGCGTAGTTCGTTCCAAAACTAGAGGTCCAGGTGCCGGAACTGGTATTGATTGGCTTCGGCGGGGTGGCTCCCGCGAAACTGTTGACGGTACTTACGTCGAATTTTACATTGCGGCAGTTGAACACCACCGGAGTCGTTGCTGTGGTAGGGCCGCACATCGTAGTCTTTAGAAGGCTAAGCAAGGTCGCGGCGTCAGTTTGACTGGCATTCGCGAGCTGAAACTGTCCAGTGAAGATCGTGCGCACGGTGTTCTGAAGGGCGCGTTCGAAATTTTGGGCGGCCCAGATCTGGAAAGCGACTTGTAAGATCGCTCCGACGAGACCAAGGAATGGCATCGCCACGATCGCGAATTCGACTGCCACGCTCCCCCGGCAATCGGTGATGAAGATGCCGCCAGCCGCGCATTCAGAGTGCTTTACACTCGATCGTGTGCGGCACTGATCCGGCTGTCGATCTACCGATAAACAAACAAAGTTGGCCGGTTGTTTAATGAATTTGCCGATCAAGAGAAGTCGTGAGAAGAACAAAGTCTGAAAAAATGCGGATTGTAAGCTCGGCATCATGATCTATCGCACATTAATTAAATTATCATTTTAAGATATGTTAATACGAAAAAATTTAAAGATAAGTAAACGATAAACTTTTTGCATGCCCACATCGAGCAAATTGTGGACAATCATAGCTTGCCAACAGCGGCGCAGCTTAGCGATGAATTTGGTGTACGTGTATGCGTTACCAGAGAATGTCGTGGTTCACCTCTTCTTGTGGCCTATAATTAGGATCATCACCTTCGATTGCTACGGCACGCTCGTGCAGTGATATGAGATGTTATACCCTCGCGCCTTGGCATTGACGGGTCGACGCCAAGGCGTCCGGCGCACCAGCGCCGACGCCCGTTCGGGCTTAGCCAGCTCCTTCGCCCGGACCATCGACCATCGTCGGTTCGCCCCGCTTTGCCGCCGTCGAGGGCCGGCATGTCGGCGATGCCTGTCGAGAGAGTGCCTCTCATCGTCGCGGCAGCTCGTCCTGCAGGACCACCTCCTCGGCATCCGCGTGGCGATTGTCGAGCTTGCGCAGCTCGGTGGCGATGTCCTGCAGGCTGGCCTCGCCCTTGCGCAGGACCCGGTCGGCCTCGGACAGGCGATCGCGTTCCGCCGCGGTGATGCTGCGGGCGCTGAGCACCACCACGGGGACATCGGCGCAGCCGGGCAGGCCCCGCAACCGGTCGAGGAACGAGAACCCGTCCATCACCGGCATGGTCAGGTCGAGGAGCACGAGCCGCGGCACGCCGCGTCGGACCTCGTCGAGTGCCTCGTGCCCGTCCCCGGCCTCGCGGACGGTCCAGCCGTTGCGCTCCAGAACCGTCCGGAGGCGGTGGCGCATGTCGGTGTCATCGTCGACCACGAGGACATCGCCGTCCGCGGTCCGGAACTGGTCCAGGATCGTTCGAATGCGCGTCCAGTCCACCGGCTTCGGCACGGCCTCGACCGCTCCGAGAGAGGCGCCGAGCGACGCGTCGGCGACGAAGCTGACCATGATCACCGGGATGCCGGCGGTCTCCGGCGTCGCCTTCAGGGCGGCGAGCACCGACCAGCCGTCCATCTCCGGCATCATCACGTCGAGGAGGATCGCCCGCGGCTGGAGCGACGTCGCGAGATCGAGGCCGGTACGCCCGTCCCCGGCGGTGCGGACGGCGAAACGCTGGCGTTCGAGGAACCGGGTCATCAGCTCGCGCTGGCTCGCTTCGTCGTCGATCACCAAAACGAGGTCGTTCGACGTCGCCTGGTTCTCAGGAGCTGCCAGCGCCGCTTCGCCGGCCCGCTCCGGAGCGACTGCCGGAACGCGAAGGGTAAAGCGCGTGCCCTCGCCCTCGACGCTCTCGACCGTGATGTCGCCGCCGAGCAGCTGGGCGAAGGCGCGGCTGAGCGCCAGCCCGAGGCCGGTCCCGCCGTAGTTGCGCGTCGTGCTCTCGTCGGCCTGGGTGAAGCGCTCGAACAGGCGGCCGACCTGCTCCGGGCTCATGCCGATGCCGGTATCCTGGACCGTGAACCAGAGCCATTCGCCATGCCCGTCGCTCTCGCGGCCGGCTCGGAGGGTGATGGTCCCTCTCTCGGTGAACTTCGTCGCGTTCGAGAGCAGGTTGAACAGGCACTGGCGTAGCTTCACCGCGTCCGTCCGCGCCCGCCCGGCATCGCCGACGACGTCGAGGACCAGGACGTTGCCCTTCTTCGCCACGAGGGCGTCGACGGTGCCCGCGGCATCGGTGACGAAGGCGGCGACGTCGATGTCCTCGGCGTAGAGTTCCATCTTCTCGGCCTCGACCTTCGACAGGTCGAGCACGTCGTTGATCAGGCCGAGCAGATGCTGGGCGTTCGACTTGATCTTGCCCAGGTCCTTCAAGAGGCTGTCCTGCCCGAGATCCTCGGCCTCTTCCTCCAGCATCTCCGAGTAGCCGATGACCGCCGAGAGCGGCGTGCGCAGCTCATGGCTCATGTTGGCGAGGAAGCGGCTCTTGGCGCGGCTGTGCTCCTCGGCGGCATCCCGCGCCTCCCTCAGGGCCGTCTCGTAGGCGTGGCGCCCGGTCACGTCCGTGTGCACGCCGACCCACTCCCGGACCGCCCCGTCGGCATCGCGCACGGGGACGGCGCGTACGGAATAGTGCCGCCATGACCCGTGCGGCGAGCGGACTCGGTGCTCGACGACGTAGGGCGTCCCGCTCCGGACCGCCTCGCCCCAGACGCGCCGCGTCTCGGCCAGGTCCTCCGGATGGATCGCGGCCGACCAGCCGCCGCCGCGGTACTCGTCGAAGGTCTGGCCGGAGACCGTCTCCCAGCCGGGCTGCTCCTCGACGAGGTTGCCGGCGGCGTCGGCCGTCCACATCACCCCGTCCACCGCCCGCACGGCTGCGCGGAAGCGCTCCTCGCTGACGTGCAGGCGCCGTTGCGCTCGGCGCTGGTCGAAGGAACTCGCCACCATGGCGAGGAACAGGACGACGAAGGTTACGCCGGCCACCGCCAGGGCCAGGTTCTGCTGGTTCACGCCGAGCGCGGCCGCGTGCGCGGAGTGAGCGCCCGCCTCCTCGGCGGTGAAGGTCGCCGCCGCCATGCCGGTGTAGTGCATCCCGGCAACCGCGAGCCCCATCACGCCCGCCGCGGCGAGCTTCTGCCACGGCGTATTGCGGCGAAACGTCAGCCACAGGGCGGCGGTCGCTGCCGTGACCGCGATGGCGACGGAGGCCGCGACGATGGCCGGATCGTAGGCGAGGTTGCCCGGCACCCGCATCGCGGCCATGCCGGTATAGTGCATCGCCGCCACCCCGAGGCCCATCAGCGGCCCTGCGACCAGCAGCGACGGGACGTCGGTGCCTCGGCGCGCGACCCAGGTGAGGGCGGCGGCCGTCGAGCCGATGGCGATGAACAGGGACAGGAGGGTCGGGCCGAGATCGTAGGCGGCGGGCATTCCCATCTCGAAGGCCAGCATGCCGATGAAGTGCATCGACCAGATGCCGCCGCCCATGGCGACCGCCGCACCCGCGCCCCAGACCCAGCGCGGCCCGGCGTCCCGACTCCGGACCCGGGCGCCGAGGTCGAGCGCGGCGTAGGACGCGAACACCGCGATGACGATGGAGAGTGCCACGAAGGCGGGGTCGTAGCCGGTATGGACCATGGAATTTCCGCTGGGGTACGACGAGGCCAGCCCACGGACATGCATCGGCGCTGGATCGGACGCCTCTTCGTGAACGCGATATCGGTGCGTCATGCTAACTGGGGCGCGGGTTCATGCCCTCAAGATGGCTCGGACGCAAATCCGCCCCAACGGGTGCCCGGACCATCAGCAGCGACGCTCACGTCGCGGACTTCCATACCGCGGGGTTTCGGCAGGCGGCCGAACACGCTGCCCGGCATCGTCTCCTCGCGAGAGCCTGATCGACTGGCCGGGCCGAATTCATACGAGATCCTGTACTTGAGCCGATCGATTGCTTCGCGATGCGGATTTCGGCTTCGCTCAGGCGTGTGGAGCCGTCGGCTCCACCGCGCGGGCTCGTGATACCGTTTCCGGCAAGTCCGTCCGAAGGCGCGGCGATATTACTGCGCGAGATCGCGGCGACGCTGGCGACGCATGGGCGGGATGAGGCAGCACAACGGCACGACCGACGCTTGACCATCCCCTACCAGAGTGACGAGCCGGCCGGCGCGGTGCAAGGTCGAGCATGACCCGGGCGCGCCTTTCCGGCAGTCCGGCTCTACTGTGCTGGTTTGCACAGGCATGCTCCGTACAGGAACACCGGCGTCAGACGAGGCGTTGAGCTGCCTCAAGCTCGATCACCCCTCGCAAGTCGCTACCTCCAGTCTACATCATGCCCAACGCCCGCACCATCGGGGCACTCGTCAGGAGTGGGATCGTCACGGACGCGCAGGTGGATGCAGCTGCCTTGGCCTACCTGGCCGGGCCAACTGCGGGTTCGTGCAAGATGGCGCCCGGGATCTTCCTCGACGTTGCCGCGGCCGTTGAGGAGAACCAATGGGCTAGGATTTTCGTCACAGTGCCAGGCTTCTCGTTCGAGCAGAGGCGGATGGCAGTCCGAACGGCCATCCTGCTGGCGCGGCCTGGGTAACTCTCGCAGGCCGTCACCTTGCAACCCGCACACCAGCCCCTCCGAGCAATTCAGTGCGTGAGATGTGGTTTGGTTTTTTCTTCTATTTGTCATTTATGTGTTCTATATTGAAACTCCAGTAGTCCCTAGTGGTCAGTCCAAATGTATCATAACCGAAGGAGGGCAGCACGAAAAAGTCTCTCTCGGCGGCCGCCGGCGAGGATAAAGGTGTGAACGAAGGAGATCTGTTGGCTGTCAACGGGAAGGCACCAGAGTGGTTCCTATTCAATTCAACCTGGTGCCCGTGTACCTATTTCAAGGTATAAGAGCAAACCCGAACTCTTCGCATCATGGATCCTGTGACTCCAATCGGTCGTGAAGGGGTTCCACGGATTCCGAGCTTGGCAGTTTAACCGTTAGTAGTTTTGTTCTATTTAAAACCCCTTTTGTTCCAAATCGAGATAAGTCGAACACTGCCACGTCCAGCGATTTGAAACACGACCAAGTCACATGATGTAACCTCAAAGACATAAGATTGTCCAGGGATGCCGCAGAGCAGATTTAACTGTTGTTTTAATCTCAGCCAATAAACATCCCGCTTCTCGCAGCGCTATTGTCGCTGCAGGCGAGGACGCGTCCATGTCACTGTTTCGGTCCGGGCTGCGCGCCCTCATCGACGCTATCAATCGCTCGCGGGCATGCCTCGAACTCAGCCTCGACGGCACCATCCAGAACGCCAACAGGAACTTTCTCGCGCTCGTCGGCTACAGCCTAGAGGAGCTGGTCGGCAAGTCGCACAGCATGCTAGTGCCCACTGCCGAGCGCGAGGGTACTAAGGCGGAGGCGTTCTGGGCCAGTCTGCGCGCAGGCGAGCCGCAGACTCGCGAGTTCAAGCGACTCGCTAAAGGCGGCCAGGAGATCTGGGTCCTCGCCTCTTACAATCCTGTGCTCGGGCGCAATGGCAAACCGATGCACATCGTTGTCTACGCATCTGACATCACAGCGCAGAAGACGCGCAGCATTGACACTGAGGGACAGGTTGCAGCTCTGCATCGCTCGCAAGCCGTGATTGCCTTCACTCCGGACGGCACCATCCTTGATGCCAACACCAATTTCCTCTCTGTTGTCGCCTATGAGCTGAATAAGATCCAGGGCCAGCACCACCGGATTTTCGTCGATCCAGTGGAGCGAGAGAGCGCAGCCTATCGCGAGTTTTGGGCCGCGCTTGGTCGCGGCGAGTATCAGGCCGGCGAGTACCGGCGCCTCGCTAAGGGCAACCGCGAGGTGTTCATCCAGGCCACCTACAACCCGATCCGTGACGATGACGGGCGCCTGGTCAAAGTGGTGAAGTTCGCCACCGACGTGACAGGGCAGGTGCATGAACGCCGGCGCCGCGCTGAGAAAGCTCACGCCATCAGCGAGGACCTGAACGCGATCAGCGAGGCTGTGCACGGTGTGACGACACAAACGGTGGCCGCTGCCCGCACAGTCCACCAGGTCTCTAGCGACATTCAGGCTGTGGCCTCGGGCGCGGAAGAGTTGTCCGCCTCCGTGTCCGAGATCAGCCATCAGGTGCAGCACGCCTCGCAGATCGCCGCGCAGGCCGTCACGCAGGCGCAGGAGACCGGCACGATCGTGTCGGGCCTGAGCCAGCAAGCCTCGCGCATCGGCGAGGTGGTTGCCTTGATCCAGGCTATCGCGAGCCAAACGAACTTGCTGGCGCTGAACGCCACCATTGAGGCGGCACGCGCGGGCGAGGCCGGGCGCGGCTTTGCGGTGGTGGCTCAGGAGGTCAAGCAGCTCGCCGAGCAGACCAGCAAGGCGACCGACCAAATCCGGCAGCAGATTGGCGCGACACAAGGGGCGACCCAGCAGGCAGTCGACGCAATCCGCGCGATCCAGGGCACGATCCGCACCCTCGATCAGGTCGCGACGGCGATTGCTGCGGCGGTCGAGGAGCAGGCGGCGGTCACGCACGAGATGTCAGCCTCGATGCAAACCGCCTCGCGCGGGGCCAACAGCCTGGCCGGGAGCATGGAGGCGATCGCCCAGGCAGCGGAGCAGGTTGACCGCTCCACGGCTAACGTGCGGGAGGCATCTGCAGCGGCCTGAAGGTTTGACAACGGCGTGCCACAACGGGATCCGCTGGCGTCGAGATCTCGGCGCTGGTTGCTCAATTCACGACGTCCGCGAGGCGCCGATCGCACACGCGGGCCTGAAACTTCGCAGAAGCTTTACTCCCGGCCAGTAGCGTTGCCGTGCAACGGCAGAGGCTACGACGATGAGCAAAACGGGATGTCAGGGCTGCAGGGATGGCGCGCCCCTACCGTTCGGCTTCACAATGGCTTTTCAGCCGATCATTGATGTCTCCCGCGACAGAGTCTGGGGCTATGAAGCCTTGGTTCGGGGAGAAGCAGGCGAGGGTGCGGGTTGGGTCCTCGGACAGGTCAACGAGAGCAACCGCTACAAGTTCGATCAGGCCTGTCGCGTGCGCGCGATCGAACTCGCCGGAGCCTTGTTCCCTGATACAGAGACCAGGTTATCTATCAACTTCATGCCCAATGCCGTCTACGAGCCGGCTGCCTGTATCCGCGCGACGCTGGAAGCGGCACGCCGCGTTGGTTTTTCTCACCAGCAAATCATGTTCGAGTTCACCGAGAACGAGCGCATGGCCGATGTGGGCCATGTGCAGCGGATCATCACAGAGTACCGCAAGCACGGGTTCTCGACCGCGCTAGATGACTTCGGTGCAGGCTACGCCGGATTAAACTTGCTTGCGAGCTTCCAGCCCGACCTGATCAAGCTGGACATGGAATTGATCCGTGGTGTTGCTCAGTCGCCGGCGCGTCAGATCATCATCGCCTGCGTGACCACCATGGCGAGGGAGCTGGGCGTGACGGTGCTGGCCGAGGGCGTCGAGACCGAGGCCGAACTGATGGCGCTGCGCGCGGCGGGCATCGACTTGTTTCAGGGCTACCTGTTCGCCAAGCCAGCACTCGCGGCTCTGCCCGCTGTTCGGTGTATGAGTGACAGCGTCTCCGTTACAGCCGTGGAGCCGCAGGCGGCTTGAAGCTGTCGCTCGCATCGAAAGGTACACGCCTCTCAAGCAAAGAGGGCGGGCGCACCACACATCCCGCCCACATCGAAGGTCTCAGGAACGATAGGGCGGTAGCGTCCATGTGGGTCGCGCGACGGCCTGCCTCGACGGCGCACCACCTCTCGCTCAAACGCGAGAAACGCTAGGGGCTTGCCACCTCCGTCGAGGATCGGCCGCACGTCGATCTCACACAGGTAGGCTTCACCCGAGCTGCGGTAGTTCTGCAGAACGCCATGAAACCGGCCTTCTGCGCGTAGTTTGCGTGCGATCATGCGGGTTTGCTGCATGCTGGTCCCCGGTCCCTGTAACAGCCTGGGCGAGGCTCCGAGCATCTCCGCAGCGGCGTAACCGCTCATGCGTGCGAACGCCGGATTGGTGTAAAGGATCGTTGGGCCAGGACGCTCCAGATCAATGTCGGTCATGACGATCGCCGTGCTGAGCGGCTCAGCGAACAGCCTGACGAGATCTACAATGGTCACAGCCCGGCGCCTCCTGTCGCACGAATTTAGGTAATTCAGAATTCGTTAAGTCTTTCTTTCCAGAACGAGTTCCGTCGCGCCTGACACCTAGGGTCTTATTCATATATTATTAGTAGGTTGTCGAGCATATTCCGACAGTCAAGTGTAAGGGACCACCACGTAAATGGCGTTGGCCACACTGTATCACTTGATAATCAGCCCGACATCAGTAGCAAGGCACCAAGTCGATGATCCACCAGCTCGTCTACTACAGCCGCAACACGGTGTCGGGTGGCGACCGCGCCATGCTGACGAACATGCGCGAGATCCTCTCCGTGTCTCAGCGCAACAACAGCCGCGATGGGATCACGGGCTTCCTGATCTTTGACAAAACCTGGTTCGTGCAGGTCCTGGAGGGCGAGCGCGCCAAGGTGATGGAGACTTACAACCGGATCGGTTGGGATAATCGGCACTCGGCAGCAACGATCATTAATGTACGTGACGTTCAGGGCAGGCTGTTTCCGAACTGGACCATGGGTGGGGCGATGCGCACGCCCGAGGTACAGGAAGTCTACCTGCAGCACGGGTTCGGCGGTCCGCTGGAGCCTAGCCGCCTCAAGTCTGAGCAGATCATTGGCCTCGCGCTGGATCTCCAAGAATTTGAGGTGAGCCGTCGTCAGGGACAAAAGCTCGCCAGTTGACGTAAGGTCTCCCATCGTGAATTCGCCGTAGCTCTGCCCTGCGGGGCGGGGCTTCGCGCGGTCCAGCAGCGGATGATGTTGCCGGGTAGAGCCGTGTCGAGCGCTGGTCAGCCTCCATCGGAGTGGTCCGCCCTGAAGTATGGCTTTGAGCCGACGTGGTCCTGCCCCGGTTTGTGGTCCACGGCCTATGCAAGTTCTCGGGCTGTGACAGCTTGGTTGGCAAAGGCTCGAGGCGTCAAGCCGCCCAGGGCCGTGTGGGGTCGGTCCTCGTTGTAGCGGCACCTCCATTCCTCAATGCGCGCGGGCATCGGCGAGCGACAAGAACCACGACGCATTCAGACATTCTGCCCGTAGGCGGCCGTTGAATGCCTCGATGTAGGCGTTGTCCGTCGGCTTGCCCGGACGGGAGAAGTCGATCTCGACCCCGTTCAGGTCAGCCCATTGGTCGAGCATCCGCCCGGCACATTCAAGCCCATTGTCCACCCGCAGGCTTTTGGATCTCCCGCGGAGCCGGATCAGCGCGTCGAGAACCTCCACGACCTGGAAGGCGCGGAAGGTGGCTCTCGGTGTCAGCGAGAGCGCCTGTCGCGTGTGGCAGTCCACCACGGTCAGGATCCGGAACGGACGTCCGTCGAAGAGGCCATCGGACACGAAGTCCATCGCCCAGACCTCGTTGGGGCCGCTGATGGCGGACCACCCTTGCCGGTAGCGCCAGGCCCGCTTGCGCTTGGGCAGCTTGGGCCGGATCGACAGCCCCTCGTCCCGGTAGAGCCGGTAGGTGCGCTTGTGGTTCACGATCCAACCCTCCCGCCGCAACAGGACGTGCAGTCGCCGGTAGCCGTAGCGGACCCGCGTAGCTGCCAACTCCTTCAGCCGCATGCGCAGCGCTACCTGTGGATCCGAGCGGGTCCTGTAGCGCTGGGACGAGCGGCCGAAGCCGGTAGCCTGGCAGGCCCTCCACTCGCTGATGCCGTAGGTCACCTGCAGATGACCGGCGACCTCGCGGCGAACGGCGGGCCTCACCACTTTCGCTTGAGCACGTCCTGCAGCATGGAACGATCCAACGTCAGGTCGGCGATCAACGGTTTGAGCTTACTGTTCTCGTTCTCTAATTGCTTAAGGCGTCGGATCTCCGACATGCCTATGCAGACGAACTGCTTCTTCCAGCGGTAAAAGGTCGGCTCGGACACGCCCATCTTCCGGCAGACCTCATCCACTGTTGCACCGTTCTCCGCCTACCTGAGGGCGAAGGCGATCCGTTCGTTCGTGAAGCGTTTGCGAGGCATGGCATCCACCCTCCTTCAGGGTTCAGAATGCCCGAAAATCTTGCGCTCGGCCCGGACCAGTTTCGTGGGTCAGGGTCAGTTCACGTGGCGGTGGGCATGTACTGGGACATGAAGGCGCGTCATGAACTTGGGCTGCGCGGCATCTGTGTGAACCGGCGGGGCGAGCCAGGGAACCCGGACTGGCCACCTTGCGCGGAAGTGCCGGACTTGGGTGGAGCCGCTACTTTGCTCCTGCCCGCCTGATCCTGACGCCGTATGGCAGGTCATCCGATGTGGGTCACCATTAGCTTCTGACCATAGCATCATGCATCATTTTGCCCTCGTTTAACGGTGAAATGCACGGTTACGGTAAGCAATCTTTCGTGTTTGCTGCCCAACTAATTAACCCTCACAAGAGGGTAATGAGATGCTGCGGCTTTCCAATCTCAAGATAGTCACAAAAATTCTAATTCCATTAGCGGTTGTGTCGGCAATTGCAACAGGATTGGTTTATTATGCTCATGCAACTTTCAGTGCCTTGAGCGATCGAACTCAAAATATTGTTGATGTCCAAGTTGCCAGACTCGAAAGCATGCTGACCGTTCACATCAACGTGAATGAGGCTCTGGTTCAAAATCGCAACATCATTATCGAGGCGCGCGAGGCCGAAATGGCGGCTTACAAAGCGCGCTACGATCAAGCGATAAAGAATACATATAACGCTATTGATAGAACTATCACCCTTGCAGGTACATCTGAGCGTCGCTCGACTCTCAATAATTTGCGAAAAGAAGTCGAAGCGTTTTACAAAATTTTAGACCGGTCGACCGAAGCAGGTCTTAAGAGTGAGCCTGCAACCGCGAGCGAGATCGCTCTTTTTGAGGGCGCTGCCGCTCGCGCGAAAGTTCAGCAATTTGTTCAATCTCGCCTTGATATTCTTACAAGAGAATTGACAGATGCGAAGCATGACGCACAGGAAAAAGCCGACGCCGCCACGATGCGACTGATCGTGTTGGCCATCGCGGGGTTGTTATTGACGTTCGTCATAGCCCTTTACATTACAGCCTTCGGCATCACTCGCCCACTCTCGAACTTGGTTGGTGTCCTACAAGGCATGGCCAAGGGCAACATCGAGGCTAAGATCCAGGAGTCGGCCCGGCGAGACGAGATCGGTCTCGTCGGCAAGGCGGTCGAGGGTATAAAGGCTCTCGTGGCGCAGAAGGCTGCCGAACAGGCCGAGATCAAGCGCATCGCCGATGAAGCGGCAACCATCGAGCGCCGACGTGCAACGGCCGAACTCGCCGACGTCTTCGAGCAGGCGATCGGCGGCATCGTTGGCATGGTCTCTGCCTCTGCGACCGAGTTGCAAGCCACGGCCTCCACTATGACCGCGACGGCCGCCGAGACGGCTTCGCAGTCCACGACCGTTGCAGCAGCGGCCGAGCAGGCAGCGTCTAATGTCAGCACCGTAGCGGCGGCATCCGAGGAGCTGGGTGCCTCCGTCCAGGAGATCGGGAGGCAGGTGCATGGCTCGGCTTCCCTCGCTCAGATCGCCGTCAGCGAGGCGGATCGCACTGCGCTTCTTGTCGAGGAACTCACCGCGGCCGTCACGAAGGTGGGCGACGTCGTCGGGTTGATCTCGACGATCGCGAGCCAGACGAATCTTCTAGCGCTCAACGCCACAATTGAGGCGGCTCGGGCAGGCGCTGCTGGCCGGGGCTTTGCGGTAGTAGCCGCCGAGGTCAAGGAACTCGCCGCGCAGACCTCCCGGGCAACGGACGAAATCGGAGGGCATATCGGACGTATCCAGGGTGTGACGGGTCAGGCGGTCTCAGCCATTGGCTCGATCACGGCGCGCATTCACGAGATCAACGTGGTGACCACGACCATCGCCTCGGCGGTCGAGGAGCAGAGTGCGGCGACGCAGGAAATCGTGCGCAACGTCGCCCAGGCGGCTACCGGGACCGCTGAGGTAACCTCGAACATCGTCGGCGTCGCCCAGGCGTCGGAAGATACCGGCGCTGCGGCCAGTCAGGTTCTCGCCTCCGCGTCCGAACTCTCCCGACAGTCCGAGCATCTCACGAATGAAGTTCATCGCTTCCTTCAATCTGTTCGCGTTGCATGAGAGTTCGAAAATGGCTGACATCTGTAGTTTTCCTGCAAAATGCATGAGTAGTCATCAATCAAATCGCCTAAGTTTTGAATTGTTCGAGGCGCATGCCGCAGGTGTTGATCATGGCTCTCGGACTGAACATATGCGAACGCTTAGCCAAGGGTTGGATCTGGCTTGCGACATTCTTCAGTCAGAGATGAAAAAATTAGAGGATATGTTGATCAACCTTGATCTTCCTTATGAGGGCACGGGAGCGCTGGCGCGAAGCGTTATAACAAATGCAGAAAACATGAAGAAAATCGTCTTTATGTTTACTGATTCAACAGCTCAACAATTATATCCGTAATTTTCTCGTAGATGTCATGTGTAACACACGCAATGATCTATGTCTGTCATACGGCTCGATGCAATTGCATTGTAACAAGTAGTCTGCCCAGTTACTTCAAAGTGCGGAAGGTAGTCTTAATAAACAGGTCGTTCCAGTCCACAGTCGCAGAAACGTTGGTTAGCGTTCCGCATTCACATTGGTCAGATCACGAGCACGAATTGGAGAAACATTGCTCTGAAGTTCGGAACCACAGCATCGAACGCAATGTTCCTCCATGCAGGTGGTAAGCTAGGGTCGCCCTGCGCCTCTAGCACCAGAGTGGGACCAGGAACGGGTTACGGATGGTAGAAAATTAGGTGAGCATGTCATGGCGAGCCGGGGTGTTCCCTCCGAAGAGACCCGGCTCGCCGGCCTTGCTGAAGATCCCGCCTACAGCTTGGCTGATGAGGCTTATCAACCAATTTGTGGTCAGGACAAAGGGGAAACTGTCGTCTTCCAGCCGGATGGTGACGCCAGCCGAACGACCAAAGGGCGGCAACCTAGTGTGACTGCCGGACCGATGTTCTCCCGCTAACAGTCTTCCAGCGTAGCCAGTCGCTGTCACTCCGCAGCGGCTTCGGCCTTCTTCGGCCGGCCACGGCGGGCAGATGCGGCAGGCCCACCCGCCTGCGCCTCAGCTTCCGCCCTTCGCGCGGCCGCGCGGTCACGCCGGATCTGGCCAAGGCCAGCGTTCTTGGCGAGTTCGGAACGCTTGGCGGCGTAGTTAGCTGCCACCATTGGGTAATCCCGTGGCAAGCCCCACTTCTGGCGATAATCGTCGACGGTCATTCCGCGGCTAGTCAGATGCCTCCTCAGCGATTTGTACTGGCGACCGTCCTCAAGGCTGATCAGGTAGTCCGGAGTCACCGTCTTACGGATTGGGACCGGAGGCGTGGGTTTCTCGACCTCAGGCGTTATTGGCGGAGATAGCTTGACTAACGCTGCATATACTGCGGAAATAAGGCTTGCAAGCTCGGACGCTGGAACATTATTATTAGCTACGTGTGCACCGACGATGTCGACGGCGAGACCGATAAAATCGGTATCGTGCTGTGTGATGTCATTCATAGCTAGGATCCAACTATTAATTTTCAACGGGACCAAGATAGCGCTCTGTAGGATGAGCCAGTCAAGCCTCATTACGATGAGGAAGATTTTACATGTTCCGTAGCTAATTTACCACAGGTCGAGACATCGTGGTTTCTGACGATGTAAGCGTCACGCGTGCTAGGAACCCAAAAAGGGCAAGCTGCTGGGGGCTTCACGCACAATCGCGGGATTTGCCGAGAAGCGGCCTTGGGCTCAAAGAATAGAGGCAGTGCTTCGCGCGGATTTCTGTGCAGCACGGCACCGACAATCTGGATCTTCTCAGCATGTTGAGGAGGATAGAGATTATGAGCCGGCGTTCGCAGGATCAGCGGCAATGAATTTGTTGAAGCTGTTGCAACCAAAAATTTATTTGAGTTCTTCAAAATCAATTTAAAATGTAAAAATAGAGATAGGTTATATGCATATCGATCTAATCCGATTTGAAAAAAGCATATTATCTATTCATTTAGAGTAATAATTCATCTTCATGTTAGTAAATTTATGTGTTCACTTTGAGTCGCTTCGAAGGCCAGATTGAACCATGCCTCCAACATCAAAAACCGCTGTCCAAGATGTATCCTGGCGCCCGACTTTAGTCGATGTGGCCAACGAGACGGATGCAGTCCGCCGGATCACGGCCGAAAAGACCCGGGCGATCCAGAGCATTACCACACAGGTCAAAATGCTCGCCCTGAACGCACTCATCGAGGCGGCTCGGGCTGGCGAGCAGGGACGCGGCTTTTCCGTCGTCGCTCAGGAGGTTCGCGCGGTTGGCGCCCAGGTAGAGGCCATTGCCACTGCCCTTCAGGCCGAGCTCGCGGGGCGCATCACTGGCCTGCAGGAGATGATGCGCCGCCTCAGCGAGACGGCACAGGGTGAACGGCTGGTTGACCTCGCCCTGAATGCGATCGAATTGATCGACCGCAACCTATACGAGCGCACTTGCGATGTACGCTGGTGGGCGACCGATCCCGCCATCGTCGCCTGCGCGGTCGAACCCACGCCGGAGCGCATTGCCTACGCTACCGAGCGCCTGAGCGTTATCCTATCGGCCTACACTGTCTATCTCGACCTCTGGCTCTGCGACGTGTCCGGCCGCGTCGTGGCGAATGGGCGCCCCGACCGTTTCCCTCAGGTTGTCGGCGCGAGCGTGGCGACTGAGACATGGTTCCGCCGCGCCTTGGCACTGCCGAGCGGCGACGAGTACGCGGCAGACGAGGTGACAACACGCCCTCTCCTCGGCGACGCGCAGGCGGCGACCTACTGCGCCAGCGTGAGAGAGGCAGGCCGAGCTGACGGGAGACCGCTTGGAGTGCTGGCAATTCACTTCGACTGGGAGCCGCAGGCGCGAGCCATCGTTACGGGCGTGCGGGTCGCGCCTGAGGATCGGGATCGCACCCGCGTGATGCTGGTCGACGCGGCCGGTCGCGTGCTCGCCTCGTCGGACGGGCGAGGAGCACTGAGCGAGACGCTGCACCTCGACCAAGACTCGCGTGCGGGTGGTTTCGCGACAGATCTCCGCACCGGTACGGTCACTGCCTTCCACCGCACCCCGGGCTACGAGACTTACGTCGGGCTCGGCTGGTCCGGCGTGATCGTGCAGACCTCGGCCGGCATGGCCGACTGAACCACCTGTGCCCGTGCGGCACACTTCCCTATTCGGTTGAGCACGCTGCCTTTCTCACCTGCCGATCAAACTCTCCAGTCCGGGTTGTCAGCCTATGCCGCCCCACTCCGCCTCGCCATCCACTTCTGCCAACACCATCGGCAGGCTGGAAGCTTTGGTCACCTCAACGCTGGAGACGATCCGGACCCACAGTCTCCCTCCAACCCCGCACACTTTTCAACGCCTCTTCCAGCACTTCAGCGCCCCGCAAGCTGATGTCGCGCTGGGCGAGCTGCTAGCGCACCTCACATCCAACAACGGGATGGTCGCCGAGACCCTTGCCGCGGATGTGGATATAATGGTGGAAGAGGGAGCCCTTGCCCTGCAGGAGGAGGCCGGCCAGCTCGTTACGGCGTTAGCCGGTACGGAGGCTGTTCTGGCTCGCTACGGCGCCGTGCTCGATGGATGCACGAGAACACTCGCTCCAACGAACTCAGAGAGCTTGCTGGTGCAGTCTATCGCCCTGCTGGCGCAGGAGACAGCACGGATGAGCGCTCGTAACACCTTCCTCGCGGAGGAGCTGCGCGCGTCGACTGCACGCGTGGGTCAGCTGCAGCAGAGCTTGGCAGTTGTGCGGCAGGAGGCGTCAGTCGATGCGCTGACGGGGATCGCCAACCGCCGAGCGTTTGATGCACGGCTGCGCCGCCAGCTCGGGCAAGCGAAGAGGAATGAGGCGGCACCGTTCTGCTTGGTGCTGCTGGATGTCGATCACTTCAAGCGCTTCAACGATACGCACGGGCACCGCACGGGTGACCGCGTGCTGCGCCTAGTCGCACAGATGCTGACCGCGAACGTGAAGGGCAAGGACTTCGTGGCGCGCTACGGCGGGGAGGAGTTTGCCATACTGTTGGGGGACGTTGACGAGGAGACAGCGGCTGCAATCGCGCGCCAGATTTGCGCCCGTTTAGCTGCCAAGAGGATCGTGAAGCGCGAGACGGGAGAGGAGATCGGAGCGATCACCCTGTCAGGTGGCATCGCACAGGTTCGGCTGAACGATACGCAGGGTAGTTTAATCGAACGCGCGGATCTAGCCCTCTATGCAGCAAAGCATGAGGGGAGAAATCGAGTTTGCATGAATTATTAGCCTGCGATGCGAGCGAGCACATAAAATATCTGCTTGTCCGACTTTCATAATTGAAGTATAAATAACTATCTGACGGATTATATTTAGAATAAATGATTGCTTGCAATAGTTTTATTCTGACAAACTCTACACTGTCTTACTGTTTATTTTCACAATAAGGAGTGTCTTAGCTCTTCAAACAGCCAGCCTCTCCGGATCTGCCGCGAACCTAACACCCGACGAATGGTAAGAGCATCTTTACCCAACATTAACCATGATGATCGTCTAATATGGCAATGCCGACTCATTCGACGCAGCTTCCTCCGCTTGATCCACTCGCGGATGCACGAGCTCTCCAGGCCAGCATCGTGGCCCTGCGACTTCTTCTGGCAGCGCAGAGCCGCCAGTTTGAGATAATTGAACGTCGCTTCGTCCCAGCTGGTACTCCGGCCGAGATGGGAACTCGTCGCTTGCGCGTACTCAAAACCAAAGGCTTCTAATCCCTGTCGGTTAGACGCCTATATTGCCGTTGTCCGCAATCTTCAAGCAATCGATCATCGCAGACAGCTCCGGGTCGTTCTGTCAACCTGCCCTCCACTTGCTATTCGTACGAGACAGATGAGTCTGCAGTCAGCTTCGGTGTGACCATGACACATCGCTCGCCAGCCGCAGTATGTGAGTGGTATTGACGACAGGCGTCCTGCCTTGCGCAGCGCTACAGCACCATCGTCATCGATCTAATGCAGCGGCGCACCAGTGCTGTGCTGTCCAGTCGCGAGCACGGCACTGTCAACAAGTGGCTGTCGGCGGCATCCTGAGAGCGCCATCGTCGCACCTGATCACAGGGGCATCTCGCCTGAGCTGC
Source organism: Methylobacterium variabile (assembly GCF_001043975.1). Taxonomy (GTDB): domain Bacteria; phylum Pseudomonadota; class Alphaproteobacteria; order Rhizobiales; family Beijerinckiaceae; genus Methylobacterium; species Methylobacterium variabile. Next base: position 13,234 of record NZ_LABY01000123.1, on the reverse strand, counting down.
GAAGCGGCGGCTCGCAAGCCTGCTTGGTCAATCAAGGTTGCCAAATCGGGTTCGCTCTGACCGGAAGCCCGTGCGCTCAACTCGGCAAACTTGACGAGGGTGCGCTGGACATCGTCATAGATCGGCGGCGCTGTTGGTGGTGTGATCACCACTGACATGACGGGTAGCCGACCAGCGAGCGTGAGGTCTCGGCCATCGTGCTGCCTCCGGCGAATCAAGACGAAGTGACTTTCTACCTGAACCAGCAATCGGTGTAACGCATACCATTGGTTGCAATTGCCAAGCTCGTCTGCGAGGTATGCTCTCGCGTGTATCGCATATTGATCGACCGCGATCCAAAGACTATACAAATGATGAGATGCCTTTAATCGCATTAATTATCGGGTGTTTTTTAATGATTTTAGAACGAAAAATACATATAAACATGTTATTTTTGATTGAAATAATATAGTACAAGCGATTTCAAGAATTGTTATATGCTCTAGCCGCTGTTCTATAGTTATAGAACGATTGCAACATGCTGAGCGCGAGAGATTTCATCCAAAGTTAGCTTATTATAAAAACGCCCGGCGCGAACATATCGCCCGGGCGTTAAGTGACGCATACAAAACAACAGGAAATTCTTACAAAAGACTCATAGCCGAGCGAGGCAAGCGCCTGGCAGGAATGAGTGCCTCTCTAACGAGCCATCCGGCATTAAGGTTCCAAAAATTTCGGAAAAATAATCTGCAGTTAACAACAAACAGTTTTGTTTCATATTATGATCAAATTATCTAATTAGTTTCTTTAAATTTTCAATTAATAATATACAGGCTAATCTAAATTACGGTCATATCCGTATAATTTATCGTATTTACTACTCACAACTGCAAGCTTTTCTCTTAGCTGAACAGCTTTTGAGCGGTGCAAATTAGATAAAACACGGAGCATATCGGCGTCACGAGAGTTTCCAGAGTAGTCTGACACGAGAGCGACCTCTTCAATTTCTAAGGCAAGCTCTTCATCAGCGATGATACCGCTCACTATAACACGCATCATCTCGAGCATCTCGTACCGCATGAATGTTTTACTGGCAGTAAAAATCATTCTCAATCTCATATAATACAATATAATAGGAGTCATCTTTGTTGGGGTTATGAGGCGTAATCACTAGCGCGCAGACTCCTTCAAAAAGTGCATCGAGCATAGCAAATTCCTGCATGATTGCAGGCGATGGGCGAGTGATCATGTGGCACATTCGCTCGGGCCAGTTCACTAGGCTCAATCACCAACAATAATGTGTGAGCGAGTCGCCTGACGAGGATCATGGAGGCAGCGAGAACGAAAGCCGGGTGCGGAGAACGCAGTCGCCTCGTGGTCGTGGGCGAGCTAATGGAAGCGGTTGATCCGGCCGATGGCGTGCTCGCGATCAGCCATCGTCAGGGCGTGAGCCAGCCGCTCGCATACCCTCTGCCTTCGAGAGGCGCAGGAACCAACACTGCACTGTGCATCATGGTGGAAACTCGTGCGGCAGGTGACGCGACGCGCAGCCGGCGCGCAGAACGTAGAGGATTCCGTCCGACGCCGCGCGCAACGGCCAGCGCCAAGGGCGCCTTGTCCGGGACGGGGCGAGCAGCAGCGGCGCGAGCACAGCCCACTCGGCGTCGCTCAGAAAGATTTCATAAGGCCAGTACCGTGCTCAAGGTCAGCGTGGGCGATCGGTGTCCATATTGGGTCTATCGGGTGATCGTTATACACTTTCCTAACACACGCGAAGCCTGCCACTCACCAAATCTTCAAGCTAAATTTCCTTTATGGATTGGGGTGTCACGACCAGACAGCTAGGCTGTACGAACTGACTGAAGGAAGCGATGAACTTCACTCGTTAAGTGCTCAGATTGTCGTGAAAGCTGCGATACGGATAGGAGCATCTGACTGGCCGCACCTCCAGTGTTTCCTGATGCCTGAGCAACGCCAGCTATGTTGTTGGTTACCTCTGTCGTGCCAGCCGCGGCTTGAGCGACGTTGCGTACGATTTCACGGGTTGCTGCGCCTTGCTGTTCCACTGCCGCAGCAATGGAGGAGGAGATCGCGTCGAGGTCGCTGATCCGCTTGGTGATGCCTCCGATGGCAGACACCGCCTGCACGGTGAAAGTTTGGATTTCGCTGACCTGGGCCCTAATTTCGCTCGTTGCCTTGGCCGTCTGCCCGGCTAGCGCCTTGACCTCTGCGGCGACGACCGCGAACCCCTTGCCCGACTCGCCGGCGCGCGCCGCCTCTATCGTGGCGTTCAAGGCCAGCAGGTTCGTCTGGTCTGCGATATTGGCAATAGCCTGCACGATGTTGTCGACACGGCCTGCTGCCTCGCTCAAGGCCTGCACCAAGCCGGCCGTGGCGTCCGCTTCCGTGGCTGCTGCGCTAGCAGCCTTAGCGGCTCCGGACACTTGGCGCCCAATCTCCTCGACCGAAGTGCCAAGCTCCTCGGTTGCAGCAGCAACTGTCGACACGTTCGAGGCCGCCTGCTCGGCGGCGGCAGCCACGGCAATTGCTTGGGTCGCCGTCTCTGTGGCCGTCTCAGCCATGCCCTCGGATGTTGCCTTGAGCTGCGTGGCAGCCCCAGTGACACCTGAAACGATACTGCCGACCGCAGCCTCGAAGCTGTCCGCCATGTCATGCAGGGCGGCCCGGCGCTGACTCTCGGCATCGATGCGAACCTGAACGGTCTCAGCCTCAAGCGACCGTGTACGGACCATCCCGGCGCGAAAGACCTCAACGGCCCGAGCCATGGCACCGACTTCGTCGCGGCGTGCGGTGCCCGGTACCTTGGCCTCGATATCGCCATTGGCCATGCGATGCATGGTAGCCTCTAAGCCTCGCAGAGGCACCATGGCACGCCGCAGTGCAATCAGCAGTACGACCGTTCCAATCAGGCAGAGAAGCGCTCCGATCCCAGCGGCGCGGAGCATGGTCTCGTGAAGAGCCGCCAGGTAGTCGTCTTTGATGACGCCGACGTACAGAATGCCGAGCACCTCGCCCTGCGCGTCCAGGATAGGCTCGTAGGCTGCGAGGTAGGCCTTACCAAGAATGTCGACCTCGCCGCGGTAAGCTTCACGGCGACCCAGGACAGCGTCGCGAGCAGGGCCTGGAGCGAGCTTGGTGCCGACAGCGCGACGGCCATCAGCGTTCACGACCGTCGTGGCGATGCGCGTGTCACCTAAGAAGATAGTCGCCGTCCCGCCGACGATGTCCTTGACGCGGTCTAGTGCGGGTTCGGCTTCATTAATAACATGCGACCCGACACTTAGGCGCCCGTTCACGTTCTTGAAGGTCGTGCCGCCGCCTTCGTCGGCGAGTGTGACACGCAGAAGTTTCATGTTTCGATTGAGGGCAGCGTCGCCCCTACGCACCATCTCGGACCTCATGTCGAGAACGGTCAACGTGAGTGCACCAGCGCAAGCTAGCACGAGGAGCGCTGTGCCGATGAGACTGATCCGGGCGCTGAGCGTCAGGGCACAGTAATGACGAAGGTAAGCGATCATTTTCCCTCTGTGAGCCGAATGGCTCTTTTTGACATAAGCACATTTGTCTGTTGCGGATATATAATTTTTTGCAAGGTTATGTTTTAGTTTTTTATAAAATCTTAAATATTTCATCATAATTTACGTTGATGAAGATTTATCAAGGCACAATTAGTTAAAAATGTAAAATATTTTTATTACATCCTATATGCCATCCGAAAGCCGCCCCAATGGCGATTTTTAACGTAGATTGGTGCATCAACCTCTTGCATCATGACACTTAGGTTCTCACCCATATCACGAGCATAAGATTGAATGAGAAATAGTTCTGTGTTGCGCGCTGCCATCAGCCCGGCGCGGTCATCGAAGATCCGTCGATTACGGCTATTAGAGGTATTCCACGCTAGATCACCTGTCCGCTGTGGATGAGAGTACTTGCGATTATGAACTGGAAGATAAGCATTGCGATCCACAGATGCGCAGAAAATCAAGCAAGAATCTGATCCTAGTAGGCGCTCTTGGATAGGTGTTAAAATATTCTCTAAAACCGATGTTGATTGTGTCAAATACTGCTGTGGGTTAGTTCCCAGCACTGGCTGATAGGTTGTATCGAACAGCGCTGCCTCGCTCAGTTCGCCACTCGCGATGACTGACTCGAAGGCAGATCCAATTTCTGTTGCAGCGGATTGCGCTCTGGCAATCCGCACTGCGTTCTGCGCGTTCACGGAGTTCGTGAGGTGTTGGAGCGCTGACGCGTATCCTTCTGGTGTTCTTAAAACCTGAAGGTGCATACCTAATGCGCTAATACCAGCCACACGAACTAAGATACATCCGAATTCTTCTATAATAATTTCTAGAGTTGAATTAATGCTTAGATGTATGTCATTAGGTGAAGACACAAGGAAGCCACCTAGACTAATATCGATAGTGCGTGTTTTATAGCTATATCCAGGCAGCAGCAACGTCGCTTCAAGTGCAACTGGTAGGCGCGGGTACTTACGGCGATTGCCCAGTGGGTTCGCGCGCAGGACAACGAGCGTGCGTCCTTGTAGACGATCAACGGTGTTTGAGGAGGCCGCCGTCGCGAGGCTGATGGATGTGGCAGCTTCTGCCTGCTCCTGGATTGCTGCGGCACTTCCGACAACCTGGCCCACGAACCCGGCAACGGCTTCAGCCGAGCGGGTCAGCTCGGCCGTCGAGGCATTCTGCTCCTCAATAGCCGCCACGACCTCAACGAACTTCGGCCCGACCTGCGCTACGAGGCCGGCAGCCTCTATGACCGTCTGAGCAGAGTGAGTGGCGTCCTGCTGAAGGCGCGCGATGCTACCACGGATCTGATCCGTCGCTCTGGCAGTTTGGCTGGCTAACTCCTTGACCTCCTGCGCCACAACGGCGAAGCCTCGACCCTGTTGACCTGCGCGACTAGCTTCGATCATGGCATTGAGTGCCAGAAGGTTTGTCTGCTTGGCAATGCCAGCTACTACATCGACCACGGTGCCGATTTGGCTGGAGGACGTGCGCAGGTGGTCGATTTGCGACTGAGCAGCACCGACTACTGCCGTAACCTGTTCCAGAAGGCCAGCGGCAGTGTGGATTTGTGTACTGATGTTTTGAGAAGCTTGAGTGAGTTCTTTGGCCGCCTGAGCTAGAAGCACCGCAGTTCCGTCAACTGCCTTTGTCTCACCTACAAGCGCGGCCGTACGTCCACTGATTTCTGAGAGAGCATCGCCAGCTCGACGAACGGAGCAACTGACTTGGTTTGAAGCCTGCTGAACAGTACTAATGAGATTACAAAGATCTTGTTCGATTTGTAAAATAACTGGCTCGGCCAGCTCGTGAATTGCTAATTTACTTTCTTGCTGACTTTGCTGGATAGGGACGACATGCTCTTCCACGAGCGTTGGCTTGGGCGCGCGACGCAGACGTGCAAGCATCAGACTGTTCCTTGGCACGTACACTGCGTGCCGATCCAAACAAAGATGGACTTTAAGGTAGTGAATCACAAGTTTTTTAATGAGCAGTTAAAATTATAACAACTAAAAATAAATTTTCCAATGATTGCGCTATCCAAGGTTGAAAAATATTTGTGTTGTTGCTTTTACTGATGAAGCGAAAATGAAAAATGACATAAGTCGTTTCATTAGATTTAAGCGCAAAGTACAATTTCAATCATAAATTTTTATCATCATCAGAAATATAACGGCTTGGTTGATATATTTTATATATTAAAAATCTAAAATATCTTGTAATATTGCCCTAGCGCGCATAATTAATGATAACAAGTATTCATATAATATCGCTGATATCAACAAAGATATAAATTAAAGAAATTGTGGTATAATAATTGAAAATTAAAACACAAATATATAATGATTACTGTAATACACATCGCGATATGCATTGTCGTCTAGGATATGAGAGTAGAAATACTAAACCTGAGCCCTTCCGAAAGATAATCGACGCGTATATCAGCGTTCAGTTCGCGGGCTAAAGCCTCCTGGATCATTTTCGAGCCGAAGCCCCTCCGCGTAGGCGGCGTGACTGGTGGACCGCCCTGCTCCACCCAAGTGAGACTCAGCCGCTTGTGCCCGTTCTCGCCTCGTAGTCGCCAAGAGACAGCCACTCGTCCCTGGGGTAGAGACAATGCCCCGTACTTCGCCGCGTTGGTCGTAAGTTCATGCACGACCATGCTGACTGACACCGCTAGGCGCGCTGAGAGAGCCACCTCGGGGCCATCGAGCTTGACTCTCTCACCCCTCTCATCATCGTAGATGTCGAGTTCGCTACAAAGGAGCGCGCGCAAGTCGGCGCCGGCCCAGCTGCTTTGAGTCAGAAGGTCGTTCGTCTTGGCCAAGCCTGTGAGGCGATTTAATACGCGCGTCTTATAATCCACCACGCTGTCGGCTGAGCGGGCGCTCAACGTCACCACCGCCTGAACTGTTGCGAGCGTGTTCTTCACACGATGGTTCAACTCGCCCATCATCAACCGCAGACGCTCCTCGGCCTGCTTCATGCTCGTGATCTCACGCGAGATGGACAGGAGCCGCGCCGGCTTACCATTTGGTCCGAGCACCGGTGTGACGGACACGTCCCACCACTTGGGCGTACCCTTCATCGTAGGGCAGAAGGCAGTAAATCGGCCAGCACGTCCTTGTGCGGCGGCCTGTATTGCGCGCACCACCTCAGGGCGGGTCTCCTCGGGCCAGAGCTCCGCCCATACGCCATATTGGATACAGGTGAAGTCATCGACCTCCATGGCGCAACGGCCGGGCCCGTTGAGGAACTGCAGCCGGCCCTCAAGGTCCAGGACCTTGATGCAGTCTGGGCTGCTCTCGACCACGCTGCGCGCGAAGACCTCGCTTTCGCGCAGCTGCAGTTCGGCGCGAGCCCGCTCGACCGCGCTCCATAAGCGCTCGCAGGCATCCTCTACGAGCACCGTCTCCTCTTGGCCCCAAATGCGCGGTTCGGGCTCGTGGATGAACAGGATCGCACGTAAGCGCCCGTCCTTGACCAGCGGCACGTCCAAGATGCTGCGTGTCGCGATAGCCTCGTAGGCGGTAACGACCTCAGGCGCACTGGTCCGACGATCCTGTCGGATGTCGGTAATCGAAACGGTCTTGCCCTGCTTCAGCTCAATAATGAAAGCCGATCCAAAATCGTCCATCCGCCAGGTTCCTACGACCGAAGGAACCCGTCCGTCGTTCCAGTCGCGGTGAACTGTAACGTTCTGTTGGGCCTCATCGATCTCGCCGAAGCCGACCTGAGCGACCCTAAGCGTCTCAGCGATGAGGCGGGTCGCACACTCCATCATGGCTTGCGGGTCCGAGAGGCCACGCAGGCCTTCGTTGAGGGCGAGCAGGAACTCTTGCCGACCCGCTGCCGCCTTGCGCCTGCTGATATCCTTGACGCTGGACAGGAAGTGGACTGCACGGCCCCGCTCATCGCGTACAAGTCCAACTGAGAGGTGTGTCCAGATCGCCTTTCCATCCTTGCGAATGTAGCGCTTCTCCATGCTGTAGAATGGGATGCGCCCACGCAGTAACGCCCGAACCTGAGCTTCGTCGGGTCCAACATCGTCCGGGTGGGTGATATCTTGAAAGGTCTTGCCGATCAGTTCCTCATGCGAATATCCGAGAATTTGACAGAGTAGGTCGTTTGCTTGCGTGACATGGCAGTCGAGCGATACGTCGGCGATGCCGATAGGTGCGCGCTCGAACAAGGTGCGAAACCGCGTTTCGCTGGCACGCAGGGATTCTTCGGCTTCCTTGCGACGGGTGACGTCGGTGTGGGTACCCACGGACCGGAGCGGCTGACCGTTTGAGTCTCGGCTGACGATCTTGCCGCGAGTCAGGATCCAGACCCAGCGTCCCTCTTTATGCCAGAGTCGGTGCTCGGCCTCGTAGGAAGGACTCAGGCCGCTGCGATGCCGCTCAAGAGCGTCTAACACCCCCTGCTTGTCTTCAGGGTGGACGAGCTTCTCCCAGGACGAGAACAGATGGGGCAACTCACCAGGCTGGTAGCCAAGCATGGTCTGCCACCGCTCGCTGTACCAAACCTCCCCCGTACTGACGTTCCAGTCCCAGAGCCCGTCGTTCGCACCTTCAAGGGCGAAAGCGTAGCGCTCCCTATCACCTTTGAGGAATGCTTCGCGCTCGCGCAAGCCAATGGAGGCGGCGGCGAGAGCCTCGCCGACCCGATGCAACTCGCGGAATGGGCTGGTTCGCCACTGTACGGGTTCACCGCGTCCTAAGGAACTCGCTGCCGCTGCTAAGCGACCGAGCGGACGGACGAGGTATGACCCGGCGGCGAATGCGGCAGCAGCCAGGATCAAAGAGAGGCCTACACCCCACAGCAGCATCTCACGACGGAGGTCTGCCGTTGGCTTGAGAGCCGAAGCAGCATCCTGTCGAACGAGGACTGCCCAGCCAAGTCCAGGGTAATCCTTGAAGCCCTGCGTGGCCGCCGCGCTGACGAGCGCAGGCTGACCGTTCGGTGTCGACAAAATCTGCCAGCCTTCGCGAAGCAGATGATCGAGACCGGATCCTTTCGGGAGAGCACCTAGCGGGGCGGTTGAGGGTCCGAGTAGGACAGAGCCGTCACGCGCGAGGATAAACACCTCCGCACCCGGCAGGCGTGCATCAAGGGTGCTGCGCAAACTGCGCTCAAGGTCCCGCGCCCATGACCAAGCACAGTGTGCGGCTAGAACCCCGGCTACCTGCCCATCGGCGTTCCGCACGGGCGCGGCCAAGTCGATGAACCGCAACGGTTCATCCGATGCTGTCCTCAGGGCGTGTGCCAGAAGCTCGGCCTCATGCACATCGCCGGCATACATGCCAGCCTGCCCGGCGGCGAACCAGGGGCGCGCGGAGACATCTTGACCAACAAGCAGGTTTCCTGTTGCCGCTTGGACGATGCCAGCCACGTTGGCGTAGCCGACCCAAGCAAGATCCGACTGATTGGCCTTGAGGCGCTCCACTACAGCCCGGCGGTCGTCATCGGACCCTGACACGATCCGCGATGCATCGAGCGTTGCCGTCGTCTGGATATCGCGCCAACGGTCGTAGACGCTGCGGTCGAGGGAGCCGGCAACGAGGGCGGCGTGCTTGGCGAGGTTGAGCCCGATCTGTCGCTCAAGGCGTGCGCCCGCCTCCGAGGTCACGACCAGCGTTGTGGCAACCGTGGCGACGAGCCCAAAGGCGAGAAGGGCTAGAACGGCGGTGAGCCGCACGGAGAGCGCCAGGCGCGTCTTACAATAGGTAAACTCATTGGGTCGCAGGGAAGCGGGCGACGTACGGATTGGCATTGCGACTCCGCTATCCTCACTATCCTGGGATCCGAGCGGCCTTCCTGGCGCTTATCGTAGGGCATAGCAAGGGGGAGTGTTCGCCATGGATGATCAACCAGTTATCGTAGCAGTCTCTCAACTGCATGGAGTCAAAATGATAGATGGCGGGCGAACCATCGCCGTGATGCTCCAAAGCACAGACGGTCGAGACCTAGCTGTGCTCGTATCTGCCGCGGTGGCTGAGGACCTACGTGTGAAGCTCATCACCGGCCTGGACGAAGCAGTGCGCGTCCTAGCCTCACAAGGTAATTATTTACGTTCGTGATGATGTATATTATTCTTTGGATATAAAATAGCAATATGATACCATATGTAATACAAAAACATATTATATTTTTAGTTGTATATCATTGTGGTCAGACGCTCTGTGATTAGCCAGTGTGTGGAGCGATCGTCGCGTGGGACAAAGAGTGGGGGACTTGTTCAACCGACTTTCACTGAATTAAAGCTGACCCCGGTCAATCAGACTTGGTTCAGACTGCGTTCCCCATGTCTCAAGCTTGACGGTCACAGACGTGCTCCGTCACAACCTTGCAGCCCGATGGAGATAGAAATGGAGTTCGACACCACACGGCGCGTTATCGCCGAGCTTTTCGGTACGTTCTGGCTGACGTTTGGCGGCTGCGGGGCAGCCGTGCTCGCCGCTGCATACCCGCAGCTAGGTATTGGTTTTCTGGGCGTTTCCTTCGCCTTTGGTCTTACGGTGCTGACCATGGCCTACGCAGTCGGGCACATCTCCGGCGGCCATTTCAACCCCGCTGTGACCCTCGGCTTATGGGCAGCCGGACGTTGCGCCAATAAGCACGTCGTTCCCTACATCATCGCCCAGGTGATCGGCGCGGTTGTGGGTGCGGCTGTTTTATACTTTATTGCTTCCGGCAAAATCGGCTGGACGCCGGGAGGATTTGCCTCAAACGGCTATGGTGAGCTGAGTCCAGGCAAGTATAACTTGGCGGCCTGCAGTGCAATCGAATCAATTCTAACCTTCTTTTTCCTGTTTATCATCATCGGTACAACGTCCAAGGGCGCAGCCACCGGCTTTGCCGGCATCCCGATCGGCTTTGCGCTGGTACTAATTCACTTGATTTCAATTCCTGTGACCAACACGTCGGTCAACCCAGCTCGTAGCACAGGGGCTGCGGTATTCGCGGGCGGAGAGTACGTGGCACAGCTCTGGTTATTCTGGGTGGCGCCGATTGCTGGTGCGATGATTGCGGGTGCTCTTGCAAAGTGGCTGCACGAGCCTACGAGCCACAATACAGTCGTAGTTGAAAAGCAGGCCGCATAGGCTCTGGTATTACATCCTACTACTTTGGTCGCCGTTCAGTGAACGGCGGCCAAGGAGTAGCGAACGCATTTCCCATAAATTATGTCAAGCAGCATACAAATAAATATTAAATCATTAGAATATTTTTCTAATTATAAAACAATATTTTAGTTATATTATTAAGACACGATCGAATACATTTTGATTATCATCAATGATTAAATCATCGTATATGTCTTTCGTCACACTTAAATTAGGCGAGCTCGATCTGACTTAGCCTTTGAACCGGCTATGACAACTGATTCAATGAGGCTTATTGGCTAGTATCACCTATAATCATGGGCATTTGCGTCCGAGCTAAACGCACCACATGTTTGGAGAGATCGAAGCAACGTAAAGTTGCTAATGCAGATCGGTTAGGCCCGACAACTCCTGCGAATTTGACGGCCAGGGTTAATATGTGCCTTTTTGTAGGCTTCCGCGACCCGTGCGTGTTGCCCGAGTTGCTCAACCCGGAGATCCTGCCGCCGCAGTGAGACCCTGAAAAAGCGAGACCCCCGCCAAGGCGCCAACCTTAGCAGGGGTCTAGAGCCTTGAGGGGCCGATCCAGTCCGATGCAAGGCTGATCGTCCCCGAAATCGCCACTTCTGTCAATCGGAAACCCATTTTCCGACGACGGCGGAGCTTTATCCGGGATCTGAGCGCGCGAGAGCGTGACCCAGCTCGATCTGCCGCGGCCTGACCCCTGAGGCCGACCAATGACCTATGCCGAGATAAAAGAAGCGATCGCGCGGGTTCACCCCGCGTCGCTGCACGGCCTCTCCTGTCAGCTCTGGGGGCTGATGGGCGCTTGGGCGCTGACCGAGGACCAGGTCGGCGAGCTATCTGAGGCGATCGAGGCGCGCCGCCCGGCTAGCCGGGCGTCTCCCGTCGCCGCGTCCCCGGACTCCCCCGCTGTGCCGCTCGCCGCCGTCATGGAGCAGGCCTCAATCTTCCTGCCCCGGACCCGCCCTCGCATTAGCTGTCAAACGGCATCGGAACGGGACCCCTGATCGGCGTCCAATCGGGACCCTTTGTTGCGCGTGGCGCGACGCCCCTGATCAGCCCGGCGAAGCGGGTCGGGGTGGCGCAGCCGGGCTGAGCAGGGGTCCAGGATGAGCTGCGCGCAGACCGCCCTCACGCCCGGTTCTTGAAGCGCCAGCTCTCGTTGCCGGTCTCGACGATCTCGCAGTGGTGGGTCAGTCGATCGAGCAGTGCCGTCGTCATCTTGGCGTCGCCGGCAAACACGCTTGGCCACTCCCCGAACGCCAGGTTGGTCGTCACCACGATCGAGGTGGTCTCGTAGAGCCGGCTGATCAGGTGGAACAGCAGCTGACCGCCCGACTGCGCGAACGGCAGGTAGCCGAGCTCGTCCAGCACCACCAGGTCGAGCCGGGCGAGGTGGTCGGCGATGCGGCCCTGCCGGCCGGCTCGCGCCTCGGCCTCGAGCCGGTTGACGAGGTCGACCACATTGTAGAACCGGGCCCGCGCCCCGTCCCGGATGCACGACCGGGCGACCGCGATGGCCAGATGCGTCTTGCCCGTGCCGGTGCCGCCGACCAGCACGACGTTGCGCTGGTGGGCCAGGAACTCGCCGCCGCAGAGGTCGCGCACCAGACCCTCGTTGATCGGCGTCCCGCCAAAGGCGAACTCGGCGAGGTCCTTAGCCAGGGGCAGCTTGGCGATCGTCATCTGGTAGCGGATCGAGCGCGCCTGCTTCTCGCTGATCTCGGCCTGCAACAGGTCGCCGACGATCTGCTGCGGTTCGTGGCTGCGCTTGAGGGCGACCTTGATGATCTCGTCGTAGGCCGCCTTCATCCCGAACAGCTTCAGCTCGCCCATGGTGGCGAGGATCTGCTGACGTTCCATCATGGGGCTCTCCTCAGGCTGTCGTAGCGGGCACAGTCAGCGACCGGCTCGTGGCGCAGCCGCAGGTTCTCGGGCGTCAGCAGCGGGACGGGCGCGGGCGGCTCCCGCTGGCGGGCCAGGATGTTGAGCACCACGTCGGCCGAGTGCACGCCCTCGCGCAGTGCCTCGGCGCAGGCCGCCTCGACCGCGGAGAGGCCGTCGCCGAGCACGGCGGTGAGGATCTCGACCATCTGGCGGTCGCCGTCGGCGCTGCCGGCGAGCTTGCGGCGGATCCGTTCGAGGGCGGCGGGCAGGACCCAGTCCTTGAACGGTGCGCCGTTGCGCAGCGCGCCAGGCTTGCGGGCGAGCACGGGGACGTAGTGCCAGGGGTCGAACACCGTCTGGCCGCGGCCGAAGGCCCGCGGGTGCTCGGCGACGACGCGTCCATCCTGGCGGATCTCGATGCGCTCGGCATAGGCGCGCACCTCGACCGGGCGACCGATGGCCGAGGCCATGACCGAGTACTTGTTGTTGTCGAAGCGCACCAGGCAGGTCGAGGACACGGCCGCCGGCACGGCGTGGAAGCCGTCGAAGCGTCCGGCGTAGGGGACCAGGGCTCCCCGTTCGGCTTCAAAGGCCTGCCAGATCGTCAGGTCGCGCTGCTCGGGATGCGGGTGGGCCTTGGCGTAGGCGACGACCCCGTCGAGCAGCAGGGCATTGAGCTCGTCGTAGCTTCTC
>NZ_LABY01000122.1 GCF_001043975.1 Methylobacterium variabile | reverse complement strand
GAGTTCTGCGCGCGCTATGGTTCGGAATGCGCGGTGGATGCGAGCGAGCCGTCGCAGGTGACGCTGACGCCGCGGCTGTGGCAGACGGTGACCGGGATCAACCGCCAGGTGAACACGTCGCTGCGCGCGGTGACCGACCAGGAGCACTGGGGCGTGCCGGACCGCTGGGACCTGGCCGAGGACGGCTCGGGCGACTGCGAGGACTTCCAGCTGCTCAAGCGCAAGCTGCTGGCCCAGGCCGGTCTGCCGCGCCGGGCGATGCGGATGACGGTGGTGATCGACGAGAAGGGCGAGGGCCACGCGGTGCTGATGCTGCGCACCGACCGCGGCGACTTGGTGCTCGACAACAAGACCAGCGCCGTGCTCCCCTGGCACAAGACCGGATACACCTTCATCAAGCGCGAGTCGCAGGAGGCCGCGTCCTGGGTGTCGCTCGGCGGCGCGACCGCTCCGACCGTGACGGCCAATCGCTGAACGCCGAATCGCCCGAAAAATCTGCGTATCGAATTGGAACCAAAGTGCGGCAGGGGCGTTTACCAGGGCTTAAATTTTTCTGTTGAGCCCCGCCGGGCCCCGTGGCAGCTTGGACGCAAGAACCAAGCTAGAGTCGATGGGGCAATGCGGGCACTGATGGACGGCCTCGGCCGGGCGAGCCATGTCGATCGCCAGGGCCTCCTGATGCGCGGCGCCCGGGCGGCGCAGCTGGGACTTCTCGGAACGCTGCTGCTGATCGGCGGTGCCACGGCGCAGGGGCAGACGCAGACCCTGGCGGCTTTGCCCGATGCCAGCGCGGCGATCGAGCGTGGCGGCTCCGCCAAGCCGGTCAGCGCCTGGACCGACTTCTGCAACCGCTACCCGGCGGAATGCGCCGTCAACACCAGCGAACCGACGACCCTGACGATGACCCCGGCGCTCTGGCGCACCCTCACGGCGGTGAACCGGCGCGTCAACGGCCGCATCCGGCCGATGATCGACCAGGACCACTGGGGCGTGGTCGATCGTTGGGACTTCCCCGATGACGGCCAGGGCGATTGCGAGGACTACCAGCTCCTCAAGCGCCGCATGCTGGTGGAGCGCGGCCTCGCCCGCCGCGCCCTGCGCATGACCGTGGTGATCGACGAGATCGGCGAGGGTCACGCCGTCCTGATGGTCCGCACCGACCGGGGCGACTACATCCTCGACAACAAGACCAACGCGATCCTGCCCTGGCAGCGCACCGGCTACACCTACGTCAAGCGCGAGGGCCAGGACGGGCTGGCCTGGGTGTCGCTGAACGGCGTCGCCTCGCCGATCACCACCGCGAATCGCTGAAGCCGCGGGCGCCGGGTCAAGTCCGGCGCAGCACGTTCTCGGCCACGCGGCCCCACTCGCCTCGACGCTTGCGCACGTGCGCGGGCGCGCGCCTCGTCGGTGCGGCCGATCCCGGCCAGGGCCCGCGCGTAGAGCATGTTTCCGCGCGCGCTCTCATAGTCGGGCTCGCGTCGCTTGAGCGCGTCGACCCCTGCCAGCGCGTCGGCGGCGCGGCCGAGCTCCAGATCGGCTTTGGCCCGGCCGACGTGGAAGGTCGGCTCGTCGCCGTTGGAACCGGCGAACGATCTCGTCCGTACTGCTCTCAGTCCTCCTGCCACTTGGGCGGTGCATTCCTCGGCGAGGCGCACCCGCTTGGCGACGGTGTCGGCATCGGGCAGACGGTCGCGCAGGATCCGGTAGGTCTTCTCGGGATTCGCGCGCCGCGCGACCTCGCGCTGGGTCTTTTGCCCGCGGGGCGGGCCGAGAAGTTCCGGGAGAAGCTCCACGAGGACGTAGGCGACGCCGCCGAGGGGCGGCAGCATGACGATGATCCAGCCCCAGGGCGAGAAGCGTCCGGTCTTCGCAGCGTGGACGGCGAGGGCGACGGTCATGCATAGGGCGAGGAGGGCAAACGGCACGGCGCACATCCCGAGCCCGAGGGCTGCGGGCCGGTAACGGCGCACCCTTCGGACCGTCAACCCTGGAATGACGCAGGGAGAGCGCAGGTTGATGCCGCGCGATCGCGCGGTCATGTCGTGGGCGTCACCGCGACAAGGCTTTCTTGACGCTCCGTCCTCTCAGCAAGTCCCGAGCACGACGACGGACTTCGCGGTCGTCGTGCCTCAGGCGCCGGAGACCAGATGGGCGAGGTCGAGCACGACCCGCCCCGAGACCAGGCTCCAGCCGCAGGCCAGCATCGTCGCCAGCATCACGAAGGGGATCGGCCGTCCCTCGATCCGGCGACCCCGCACCGTGTTGCGCAGGATGATGAACGGTGCCCCGAAGGCGAGGACCGGCAGGGAGGCCAGCGCCACGAGGCCGCCGCCCGTCAGCAGGCCGAAGCTCGCGCGCCGCGCCGTCGCCCACTCGAAGGCACTCGCCAGGAACCCGGCGAAGGCGAGCCCGAGCACGAGGGTCTGGAGGTTCTCGATGGCGGTCGGCGAGAGGTTCATGGGAGGTTAAACTCCGGCGGGCGCGTTCGTCCCACCCTGCGCCAGGCCCGACCTGCAGTTATGGTTAATTTTTCGTTATCCACAGATTATCGATGCCGGTCCCACCGTGGGATTCTCCATCGCATGGCGCGTCCGTGCCACAGAAATCCGCCTCGTGCCCGCGATCCGGTAAGGAGTCGTTAACGGTCGGAGCCGAACGTTCGTGGAAATGGCCCTTCGGGGCATCGATCGAACGAATCGGAGGCGGGCGCCATGGGGCCTGCACTGAGCGCCGCGGCGGCGCGCCTCGAACGGGATGTGGTACGCTCGGCGCGGCTCGGCCGGCAGCCGGCGAACCGGCCGGTTGCAGCCGCGCGTCCGGCC
The DNA here is from genome assembly GCF_001043975.1 of Methylobacterium variabile. GTDB lineage: Bacteria > Pseudomonadota > Alphaproteobacteria > Rhizobiales > Beijerinckiaceae > Methylobacterium > Methylobacterium variabile. Next base: position 26,255 of record NZ_LABY01000122.1, on the reverse strand, counting down.
GACCGACGGCTGCTGCTGGCCGCCGCCCTCGGGCTCGTCGGCTCCCTCGGTCTCACGGGGATCGGCGCCGCCTGGCTCGCCCGTCCGCCCGCGCCCGCCGGTCCGGTGGTGGTGAGCGCGCTGACCGCCCGCCCCCTCGTCCTGCCGGCCTCCTGGCTCGTGCGGCCGGGCGCGGCTGCCGCGGCGGCGTCGGAGCGGATCGACCTGGCGATCCCGTGGAGCGACCTCACGGGCAGCGCCCGACCCGGCCTGATGCGGGTGACGGCGACCCGGGCGCCCGAGACGGAAGCGCCCCTGAGCCCAGCCCGGCGCTACGCCCGCTTCCTCACCGCCGAGGCGCAGCTGCTGCCCGAGGGGCTGATGCGGCGGCGCTTCCGGGCCGGAACGCCGTTCGAGGGCGAGGACCTCTACCTCGCCGAGGCCGAGGGCAGCCGGTTCGCGGCGCGCTGCACCACCGGCCCGGTGCCCGAGCCGGACGCCGCCTGCCTCAGCGAGGTGCGGATCGGCAGCCTCGCCTTGCGCCTGCGCTTCTCGGCCGAACGGCTGCCGGAATGGGGCGCGGGCCTCGCCGGGCTGGAGCGGCTGTTCGCCCCGGGCCCGTAATCTCGCCCGGCTCGCGAGGGCGTGATCGCCCTACTCGTCAAGGTCGGTGTCGAGGATCGCCATCGAGAAGTTGAACGAGCGGTCGCCGTCCTCGTCGTCGACCGACAGCACGCCGACGAACTCCTCGCCGATATACACCTCGGCCGAGTCCGTCTTCTTGGGACGGGCGACGAGCCGGATGTTGTGGTTCGCGAAGGTACGGCGAAGGTAGCCTTCCACCTTCGTCATCTCGGTCTTGTTCACGCTGGCCTCTTCAGGTGCTTCCGGGCAGCGACCGCGGCCGGGGGTGGTCCCGGTGCGGTGCGTGCCGCCTTCATCGAGATCCCGAGGCCGCGGGCACGGGCTCGGGATGCGACAACGCCCCTTCCCCGACGGCGCGCCGCGGGGCTGTTCTTGGAGCGGTAGGCCCCCGCCTTGCCACGGCGGGGCCGGGCGAGCAAGGCGGCTTCGCCGCGGGTTTCAGATCCCGTCCATCAGGTGGATGAACTGGTCCATGGCGCGGGCCGGATCGGAGCACCCGGCCGAGCCGACCACGCGGGCGGGCACGCCCACCACCGTGGTGCAGGGCGGCACCGCCTGGAGCACCACCGAGCCGGCGGCGACCCGGGCGCGGGCGCCGACCTCGATGTTGCCGAGGATCTTGGCGCCGGCCCCGATCATCACGCCCTGCCGGATCTTCGGGTGGCGATCGCCGCCATGCTTGCCGGTGCCGCCGAGGGTGACGTCGTGCAGCATCGAGACCTCGTCCTCGATCACCGCCGTCGAGCCGACCACCAGGCCGGTCGCGTGGTCGAGGAAGATGCCGCGCCCGATCCGGGCGGCCGGATGGATGTCGGTCTGGAAGACCTCGGAGGACCGGCTCTGCAGGTAGAGCGCGAGGTCGCGCCGGCCCCGCGTCCACAGCCAGTGGCCCAGGCGGTGGGCCTGGATGGCGTGGAAGCCCTTGAAGTACAGGACCGGCTCGATCGCCCGTCCGGCGGCCGGGTCGCGGTCGATCACCGCGCCGATATCGGCCCGGAACGCCTGGCCGATGCCGGGATCGTCCGCCACCGCCTCGCCGAAGCTCTGCGCGATCAGGTCCGCGGTGAGCGCCGGGTGGCCGAGCCGCGAGGCGACCCGATGGGCTACCGCCGATTCGAGGGTGGCGTGGTTGAGCACGCTCGCGAACAGGAACGAGGCCAGGCGCGGCTCGTCGCGCATCACGGCCTCGGCCTCCTGGCGCAGCCGCCGCCAGACCGGATCGACGGTGCCGGCGACCGGATCGGCGCCGTGGTGGGTGGGAGCGGGGCTGGACGACAAAGGCCTTCTCCTCGGCAGGGCGCGCAGGCGAACGATTCTCCGCCCGTCGCTCGTGGATGCGAGGGAAATTGGGCGCGAGGCTTTCTCCGGGAATAGCGTGGAGAGGCGGGCCCCTTTCATCAAGCCCCCCTGCCGCGGATCAGCCCCTCAATCGCCGTCGGGCCGGAACACGTAGCCCATGCCGCGCACGGTCTTGATGAAACGGGGATTGGCCGGGTCGGGCTCGACCTTCTTGCGGATGCGGTTGATCCGCACGTCGATCGCCCGGTCGAAGGCCTCCGGATCGCGGGCATCCGCGAGGTCGAGCAGGCGCTCCCGGGTCAGCACCCGCTTCGGGTTATCGAGGAAGGCCTTGAGCAGGGCGTATTCGGAGCGGGTCAGGATCTGCTCGGTGCCGGCCTCGTCGCGCAAGCGAAGGGTCTCGGTGTCGACGATCATCCGGCCGAAGCGCACGCCCCCCTCCGGCCGCGCCGGCGCCGCCGGCTCGGAGACGGCACGCCCCTGCGCCGCCCGGCGCAGCACCGAGCGGATACGGGCCACGAGCTCGCGCAGCTCGCAGGGCTTGGGCAGGTAGTCGTCGGCCCCGAGCTCGAGGCCGACCACGCGGTCGATCGGGCTCGCTGTGGCGGTGAGCATGATGATCGGGATGCTCGAGCGGCCCTTGAGGTCGCGCACGATCGACAGCCCGTCCTCTTCCGGCATGTTGAGGTCGAGGACGATCAGGTCCGGGGTGACCTCGGCCAGGCGCCGCCGCAGGGCGCCGCCGCCGTCGCACAGGCTGATCTCGAAGCCGTGCATCCGCAGGTAGTCGCCCACCATGGCGCGGGCGTCGGCCTCGTCGTCCACCACGACGACGTGCGCGGCAGCGCCCGTCATGGCGCCGTCCGCCGGCGCAGGGCCGCTCCCCTCGATCCGCGCCTCACCATCGTCCCGCGCCCCCGTCCCGCGATCCCCCGCCGGAGCAGCCCCGAGATCCGGGACTCCGCGGACGACAATGCCGCGCCGGACGCCGTCCGTCCACGTGCCGCACGGCAAGCCGCCGTCCCGCAGGCACCGACTGGACCGGCGGAGAAACCGGTGCATCGGCAGCCACTTGCCCCTCATCACGGTGGGCCGGGCGCCCGAGCGGGGTCCCGCCGCCGTCGAATTGTCCTCAGCTCATCAGGCCGTCACCCGCGGTCCGTCGCCTGGGCGAGGATGCGGGCGAGGCGCTCGGCGATCCGGGCCCGGGCGGCGGCAGGAACGGCGCCGGGAGCCTCGGCCTCGATCAGGGCGGCAATCTGCGCCCGGCTCGGGCCGCGGGGCCGCGAGGCCTGCAAAAGTGCGTTCAGGGCGTCGAGATCCTGCCGCCAGGGCGGATCCTGATGCCAGGCCGCATCCTCCGGCAGGGGAGCGGCGGTCGCGCCGGCTCGTCCCGGGACCACGTGAAGCATGGCCTGTCTCCCTCTTTTGCAAGCGCGGCGCTTGTAGGTCGGTCCTGTTGCGCGAACATTGCGTCCCGATCAGCGTCGAGCGCGATGTGCTCTTGCGCACCAGACGTGACGTCTCGCTGTTCGCCCCTGCTCGTTTCAGCCCGATATCGCGGCGAAGATGCCGCCGTCTCGACGGTGTCGACGATCTCGGGGAAGGGTGGGAGCGGGGGACGTCGTCTGCCGTGACCTTGTCCTCGGCTCGCCGCACGGCCAGGATGACGGCACCAAGCCTTGCGGCCCCTTCTCCTGCGGGCCTTCTCTCGCGGGCCCTCCCGGGCCGCACGCCCTCGCACGGACTGTCGATGAGCGACGACGACATCCTCTTCCTGATTCCCGACGACGAGCCCGGGGACAGCGCGCCCGCCGCGACCTGGCCCGTGATGGTGGTGGACGACGATCCCGCCGTTCACGAGGGCACCCGCTTCGCCCTGTCAGGCTACAGCCTCGACGGGGCGCGGCTGGACCTCGTCTCCGCCTACTCGGCGGCGGAGGCCCGCAGCCTGCTGGCGCGCCGGCGCGGCATGGCGGTCATCCTGCTCGACGTGGTGATGGAGACCGACGACGCCGGTCTGAAGCTGGTCGACTTCATCCGGCGCGAGCTGAAGGACGAGACCGTCCGCATCATCCTGCGCACCGGCCAGCCGGGCCAGGCGCCGGAGCGGCGCGTCATCGTCGATTACGACATCAACGACTACAAGGCGAAGACCGAGCTCACCGCCGACAAGCTGTTCACCAGCCTCACCGCGGCCCTGCGGGCCTACCAGCAGCTCAAGCGCCTCGAGGAGACGCGGCGCGGGCTCGAGATCATCATCGACGCCGCTCCGATGCTGCTCGACTACAAGTCGATGCAGCGGCTGGCCGAGGGCGTGCTGACCCAGGTCGCCTCGCTCCTCAACGTGGCCTGCGCGGGCATCCTGGTGCTGCGCGAGAACAGCGGCCCGCAGGACGCGGTCAGCGTGCTCGCCGGCTCCGGCTGCTACCAGCACCTCGTGGGCGAGGACGGCCCTCGGCCCCTCGACGACGAGGTGCGGGAGATCGTGACCCGCGCCTTCACGGAGCGGCGCCACACCTTCGGCGACCAGTGGTCGACCCTCTACGTCCACACCGCGAGCGGCAGCGAGATCGTCGCCCTCCTGAAGGCGGACCGCTCCCTCTCGCAGACCGACCAGGCCCTGATCGCGCTGTTCACCTCGCGACTGTCGGTCGCCTTCGACAACGTGATCCTCTACGAGCAGCTGCAGCGGGCCAATATCGGCCTGGAGCAGCGGGTGGTGGAGCGCACCGCCGAGCTGATGCGGGCGAACCGCCGGCTCGCCATGCAGCGCTCCGACCTGCGCCGGGCCAACCAGCTCAAGACCGAGATCCTCGGCACCGTCGCCCACGACCTGAAGAACCCGCTCGCCGTCATCCTTGGCCGGGCCGAGATGCTCGGGGACATGATCGACGCCCGGCCGCAGCCGAGCGAGGCGATGCACGCGCAGATCGGGCACATCCGCGAGACGGCCCGGCGCCTGACCGGCATGATCGAGACCCTGATCGCCGACGCGATGAACGATGCCCTCGACATCACGCTCCGGCGCGAGCCGCTCGACTTCGCGGCCCTCGCCCGGGAGGTGTCGCAGGCCAACACACCCCTCGCCGAGACCAAGTGCCAGACCCTGTGCTCGGATATTCCCGACACCCTCTACCTCTGCGGCGACGCCGAGCGCCTGCGCGAGGCGATGGACAACCTGATCTCGAACGCCATCAAATATTCGCCGGTCGGCGCCGAGATCGTCGTCACGGTGGCACGCGAGGAGATCGACACGGTCTACGCCGTGCGCGACCATGGGCCCGGCCTGTCGCCGGAGGATACCGGCCGCCTGTTCGGCCGCTTCCAGCGCCTCTCGGCCAAGCCGACCGCCGGCGAGGGCTCGACGGGCCTCGGCCTGTCGATCGTCAAGCGCATCGCCGAGCTGCATGGCGGCCGCGCCACCGCCGAGACCCACGGCGCTGAGCCGGGATCGACCTTCGCGATCCGGCTGCCGAACATCGCCGTGGAGGTGATGTAAGCGGGGCGTATTGACCGTCGGTCAGCGGGGCGTCCAAGTCAGCCTTGGAGTGAGACGGGGCTGCTACCCTCGCACCTTTTGATGCTCCGATTACCCGAGCTGTGCGCGGGGGATCAATGTCACGCTGGTCCTCCGTATTCGCTCAGAGCCCGTTTGATTTGCTCGACAGTATCGACACTCTCCGCGTCATTCCGGAGCCGCGCAGCGGAGCCCGGAGTGCCGCAGGCACGCCCAGAGCCTCGGGCGATCCCGAATAGGGCGGAGAGCTTTCCGCTTGCTTTGCATCCACCTGAGGGTCTGGGCGTACCTGCGGCACCCCGGGTTCCGCTGCGCGGCCCCGGAATGACGTGCAGGGTGTCAAATCTATGGGATCCAATCAAACAAGCTCTCATAGAACATGAAAACGCGAAAGCGTGGCCGAAACCAATCCATCGTCGCCTTCTGGGTTCGTGACCGGCAATGCCCTCGCCCGAGACACCCGGCCGCCTGCCGGATGAGGGGCCGTGACGCCCTGGCGCTTTCCGCTCGATCACGTCGTGAGATGACCACCGGTCAGGACCGCTCGCAAGCCGGTGCCGACAGGGCACCGCCTCACCCGGCGTCGCTCGCTCCCAGTCCCTGCTCCTGCGGGTCCGCCACCGCGTCCGGGATCGGGCTGCGGGCCTTCGGGGTGACCTTCAGGGCGGTCAAAGCCAGCGGGTCGAGGCCATGCTCGCCATCGCCACAGTAGGCGGCGAGCTGCTCGCGCATCCGCGGCGTCCAGAACGCCGTGACGTGCTTGTGGATGCCGGCCACCGCCTCGTCCTGCGGGTAGGAGCGGAAGAAGGCGGCGATCTGGTTCGCCATGCGGACGAGCTTCTCGTTGGGATCGACGGCGCTCATTGCGAAACACTCATGGAACGGTCAGGCGCTCGGGGGCGGTGAACAGGGTGACGGTGTCGCGCCGCGCGATCGCCGCGAGGGTCAGGCCGTGCAGGGCGGCGCGCTCGACGGCGAGCGAGGTCGGGGCGGAGATCGCCACCAGCAATGCGGCCCCGAAGCTCGCGGCCTTCTCGACCATCTCGAACGAGCAGCGGCTGGTGATGACGAGGAACCCCTCGTCGGGCCGGGTGCCGGCCCGCAGGAGGGCGCCGATCAGCTTGTCGAGGGCGTTGTGGCGCCCGACATCCTCGCGCACAGCCTGCACCGCGCCGTCGAGGCCGGCCCAGGCGGCGGCGTGGACCGCTCGGGTCTCGCGGCCGAGCACCTGCAGGTCGTCGAGGGCCTGGACCGCCCGCTCGACGGCGGTCAGGCCGACCGTGACGCCGGACGCGGATCGCCGCTCGGCCCGGGGAATGTCCTTCAGGTCGTCGATGCCGCAGACGCCGCAGCCGGTGCGGCCCGACAGCGCCCGCTTGCGGGCGAGGTGCTCGCGCAGGCGCCCGGGCGCGAGGTCGACGACGAGACGAAGGCCGCCCTCCCCGGCTTCGACCACGGCGCCGCGGATCTCGTCGGCGCCCGCGACGATGCCCTCCGTCAGGCTGAAGCCGTAGGCGAAATCCTCGAGATCGGCCGGCGTCGTCATCATGACGGCGTAGGGCACGTCGCCGTAGATCACGTTCACCGGCATCTCGACCGCGAGCGGGCGCATCCCCTCCCGCTCCTCGCCGCGCCCGTAGGCGACGACCCGGGTCGGGACGGACAGACTCGTCGCGACGCCGCTACTCGGCGGCATCGAGGTTGTGTGCGATGCGGGTGAGGGAGATGTCTTCCTCATAGAACCGGGCCTGCCAATCGGAGGGCCGGTTGGTACGCCGAACCTGCACCGCCGTCACCTTGTACTCGGGGCAGTTGGTGGCCCAGTCCGAGTAGTCGGTGGTGATGACGTTGGCGCCGGTCTTGGCGTGGTGGAAGGTGGTGTAGACCACCCCCGGCTGCATCCGCTCGGTGACCCGGGCCTTGAGGGCGATGTCGCCCGACCGGCTCTCCAGGCTGATGAGATCGCCGTCGACGATGCCGCGGCTCTCGGCGTCGAAGGGATGGATCTCCAGCACGTCCTCCGGATGCCACAGGGAGTTCGCGGTCCGCCGGGTCTGCGCCCCGACATTGTACTGCGACAGGATCCGGCCGGTGGTCAGGATCAGCGGGAATTTCCGCGTGGTGCGCTCGTCGGAGGGCACGAACTCGGTGAGCATGAACCGGCCGAGGCCCCGCACGAAGCGGTCGACATGCATCATCGGCGTGCCCTGCGGCGCCTTGTCGTTGCAGGGCCACTGGATCGAGCCGAGCTCCTCCAGCTTGGCGTAGGAGACGCCGGAAAAGCTCGGGGTGAGGGCCGCGATCTCGTCCATGATCTCGGACGGGTGGGTGTAGTGCATCGGGTAGCCCAGCGCATTGGAGAGCAGCATCGTGCCCTCCCAGTCGCCGTAGCCGCCCATCGGTGCCATCACCTGGCGCACCCGGCTGATCCGCCGCTCGGCATTGGTGAAGGTGCCGTCCTTCTCCAGGAACGAGGCGCCCGGCAGGAACACGTGGGCGTATTTGGCGGTCTCGTTCAGAAAAAGGTCCTGGACGACGATGCACTCCATCGCCTTGAGGCCGGCGGTGACGTGGTGCGTGTCGGGGTCGGACTGCGCGATGTCCTCGCCCTGGATGTAGAGACCCTTGAACGTGCCGGCGACGGCCTCGTCGAGCATGTTGGTGATGCGCAGTCCCGGATTCGGCGACAGCTGCGCGCCCCACAGCGCCTCGAAGGTCTCGCGGGTCGCGTCGTCCGAGACGTGGCGGTAGCCGGTCAGCTCGTGCGGGAACGAGCCCATGTCGCAGGAGCCCTGGACGTTGTTCTGGCCCCGCAGCGGGTTCACGCCGGCACCCGGCTTGCCGATGTTGCCGGTCGCCATGGCGAGGTTCGCCATGCCCATCACCATGGTCGAGCCCTGGCTGTGCTCGGTGACGCCGAGGCCGTAGTAGATCGCAGCCGCACCGCCCTTGGCGTAGAGCCGGGCGGCGGCCCGCACCTCGGCCGGGTCGCAACCGGTCAGCTCCTGCACCGCTTCCGGAGCGTGGCGCTCGTCGGCGATGAAGCGGGCCCAGATCTCGAAATCCTTGAGGTCGCAGCGGGCGCGGACGTAAGCCTCGTCGATCAGCCCCTCGGTCACGACGACATGGGCCAGCGCGTTGACGATCGCGACGTTGGCACCGGGCTTGACCGGCAGGTGATGCGCCGCCCGGATGTGGGGCGACTTGACGAGGTCGATCCGGCGCGGGTCGATCACGATCAGCTTGGCGCCCTGGCGCAGGCGCTTCTTCATCCGCGAGCCGAAGACCGGATGGCCGTCGGTCGGGTTGGCGCCGATCACCAGGATCACGTCGGACTCCTCGACCGACTTGAAGTCCTGGGTGCCGGCCGAGGTGCCGAGCGTCGACATCAGGCCATAGCCGGTCGGCGAGTGGCAGACCCGGGCGCAGGTATCGACGTTGTTGTTGCCAAATCCGGCGCGGACCAGCTTCTGGACGAGATAGGCCTCCTCGTTGGTGCAGCGCGACGAGGTGATGCCGCCGATCGAGTCACGCCCGTACTGGGCCTGGATGCGCTTGAAGGCGGAGGCCGCGTGCTGGATCGCCTCCTCCCAGGACACCTCGCGCCAGGGATCGGTGATCTTCTCGCGCACCATCGGCTTGGTGATGCGGTCCTTGTGGGTGGCGTAGCCGTAGGCGAAGCGGCCCTTGACGCAGGAATGGCCCTCGTTCGCCTTGCCGTCCTTGTAGGGCACCATGCGGACGATCCGGTCGCCCTGCATCTCGGCCTTGAAGGCGCAGCCGACGCCGCAATAGGCGCAGGTCGTCACCTTGGAGTGCTCCGGCTGCCCCATGGCGATGACGGACTTCTCCTGGAGCGTCGCCGTCGGGCAGGCCTGCACGCAGGCGCCGCAGGAGACGCATTCGGAGTTGAAGAAGTCGGTCGGCCCGGCCGCCACCCGCGAGTCGAAGCCGCGGCCCGCGATCGTCAGCGCGAAGGTGCCCTGCACCTCCTCGCATGCCCGGACGCAGCGGTTGCAGACGATGCACTTCGACGGGTCGTAGGCGAAGTACGGGTTCGACTCGTCCTTCGGGAGATACAGCTCGGAATTCTTCGAGACGTGGTTGGCACCGTCGTAGCCGTAGCGCACCTCGCGCAGGCCCACCGTGCCGGCCTGGGTCTGCAACTCGCAATCGCCGTTGGCCGAGCAGGTCAGGCAATCGAGCGGATGGTCGGAGATGTAGAGCTCCATCACCCCCTTGCGCAGGCGCGCGAGCTTGTCCGACTGGGTGTGCACCACCATGCCGTCCTCGGCCGGCGTGGTGCATGAGGCGGGCGTCCCGCGCCGCCCGTCGATCTCGACGAGGCAGAGCCGGCAGGAGCCGAACGGCTCCAGCGAATCGGTGGCGCAGAGCTTCGGGATCTGGGTCCCGGCATGCATCGCCGCGGCCATCACCGAGGTGCCGGCCGGCACGGTCACGGGCTGGCCATCGATCGTCAGCGTCACCGTCTGGTCGGAGACGCGGATCGGGGTGCCGTAATCGATTTCCTTGATGAGGGCCATTCGGTGCGTCCTCACTCGGCCGCCAGCGGCATCGGGGCGCCGCGGCCGGAAAAATCTTCCGGGAAATGGGTGAGCGCGCTCATCACCGGCACGGGCGTCAGCCCGCCCATGGCGCAGAGCGAGCTGTCGGTCATGACCTCGCAGAGGTCGGTGACGAGGGCGAGGTTCTCCTGCGGCGACTCGCCGGCGATGACCTTGTCGATCGTCTCCATGCCCCGCACCGCGCCGATCCGGCACGGCGTGCACTTGCCGCACGACTCGGCGGCGCAGAACTCGAAAGCGAAGCGGGCCTGGCGCGCGAGGTCGACGGTATCGTCGAACACCACGATGCCGCCGTGACCCAAAAGGCCCTTCTTGGCCGCGAAGGCCTCGTAGTCCAGCGGCGTGTCGAGGAGCGATTCGGGGAAGTAGGCCCCGAGCGGCCCGCCGACCTGCACCGCCCGCAAGGGCCGGCCCGAGGCGGTGCCGCCGCCGAACTCCTCGATCACCTCGCGGAGCGTCAGCCCGAACGCGGTCTCGATCAGGCCGCCGCGCTTGACGTTGCCGGCGAGCTGGATCGGCAGGGTGCCGAGCGAACGGCCCATGCCGTAGGCGGCGTAGGCCGCTCCGCCATGCTCCAGGATCCACGGCACCGCCGCGAAGGAGAGCACGTTATTGACGAGCGTCGGCTGGCCGAAGAGCCCCTTGAGGGCCGGGATCGGGGGCTTCGCCCGCACGATGCCACGCTTGCCCTCCAGGCTCTCCAGGAGCGAGGTCTCCTCGCCGCAGATATAGGCCCCGGCGCCGAGGCGGACCTCGAGGTGGAAGGCGCGGCCCGAACCCATCACGTCGGCGCCGAGGAGGCCGGCCCGCTCGGCGGCCGCGATGGCGGTCTCCAGGGCCGCGAAGGCGTGCGGGTACTCGGAGCGGCAGTAGATGTAGCCCCGGGTCGCGCCGACCGCGACGGCCGCGATCGTCATGCCCTCGATCAGCGTGAGGGGATCGCCCTCCATCAGCGTCCGGTCGGCGAAGGTGCCGGAATCGCCCTCATCGGCGTTGCAGACCACGTATTTCTGCGGCGCTTGCGCCAGCATCACCGTGTTCCACTTGATGCCGGTCGGAAAGCCGGCGCCGCCGCGACCCCGCAGCCCCGACGCCTTCACCGCCTCGACGGTGCCGGCGGGCCCGGCCGCCAGCGCGGCCTCCAGGCCGCGATAGCCGCCATGGGCCCGGTAATCCTCGACCGAGGCCGGATCGATCACGCCGCAGCGGCCGAAGGTCAGGCGCTGCTGGCGCGCGAAATAGGGCTGGTCTTCCGGCCGGCCGATCCGCAGGCGATGGGCGCCGCCGGTCGTGAGGCCGGCATCGAGCAGGGATTCGACGTCGCCCGGCCGCACCGGCCCGTAGGCGATGCGCCCCTCCGGCGTATCGACCTCGAGCAGGGGCTCGAGCCACAGCATCCCGCGCGAGCCGGTGCGAACCAGGGTCAGGTCGAGGCCGCGGGCCTGCGCCGCGCGGTGCAGGGCCTTGGCGACCCGATCGGCCCCGAGGGCGAGGCTGGCGGCGTCTTTCGGCAGGTAGAGGATGATGCTCACGCGGCGCGCTCCGTCAGGGCGTCCGCCAGGGCGTCGAGGTCGAGGCGGCCGACCGGCGCGCCGTCGACGAGGGCTGCGGGACCGCAGGCGCACAGGCCGAGGCAGAAGACCGGCTCCACCGTCACCTGCCCGTCCCGCGTCGTGCCGTGCCAGGCGACGTCGTAGCGGCGCAGCACCTCGGCGTGCAGGGCGTCGGCCCCGACCGCCTGGCAGGCCTCGGCCCGGCACAGCTTCACGGTGTGGCGGCCCGCCGGTCCCTTGCGGAAGTCGTGGTAGAAGGTGAGGCAGCCGTGAACCTCCGCCCGCGACAGGTTCAGCGCCTCGGCGACGAGGGGCACCGCCGCCGCATCGACGTAGCCGAAGGCCTCCTGCAGGGCGTGCAGGATCGGCAGCGTCGCGCCCTCGCGGTGGGCGTGTTCGGCGATGATCCCGGCCGCCCGGTCGGCGTTCCAGGGTTCGTAACCCGGCATGGTTTCCAGCCCAGATCGTTCTCGTTCTAAGCTGAAGCCTGTGGCGTCAGGAGCGTCGAATCAATCGCGCGGTTCGGTGACGCGACAAGGATTTTTTGTCGAACACGCGTGCTGCAACGCGAAATCCCGATGCAGACGCGATGCCGCAAACCGCCGCCACGGTTGCGCGGCAGCCCTGCAAGGCATTGTGCTGGATCGATGAATTCCGACGACGTGGGTTGCTTGCCGGCGGGCGGTCCTACAGGCCGGCGACCTCGGCCGCCAGGCCCGGGGCGATCGCCCGTGCCTCGGCCAGGAAGGCGGCGACCAGGGGTGTCATGGGATCGCGCTCGGGCACGATGAGGCCGATCGTGTGGCTGACGTCGGGATCGGTGATCGGCACCGCCCGTACCCGCTCGGTGAGGCGGAAGGTCTCGGCAAGTGCCGCCGGCATGATGCTCGCCCACTTGGCGGTGCGCACATGGGTGACGAGCACGATCATCGAGTTGGATTCGAGAAGCGGGGCCGGCTCGGCCCCGGCCGCGCGCAGGTGCCGGTCGATGATGCGCCGGTTCTGCATCGCCGGGGTGAGCAGGCAGAGCGGGATGCGCCCGACCTCGGCCCAGGTCACGCTCTCGCGGCCGCCGTAGATCCCGTCCGCCGCGGTGAGCAGGCGGTAATGCTCGCGGTAGAGCGGCAGGGCGGTGACGCGGCCGAGAGGCTCGTCCTCGAGGTAGGTGAGCCCGGCGTCGAGCTCGAGATTCGCGATCTGGCGGCCGATCTCGTGCGAGGTCGAGGATTGCACCGTGAACCGCACCGCCGGGTGGCGCGCGCGGAACGGCGTCGTCAGCGCCGCGACCATCGGGGTCGCGGTCGGCACCGCCGCCATCCGGAGGGTGCCGGAGAGGCCGCGCCGCAGGGCCGCCACCTCCTGGCGCATCGCCCGCGCGTCGCCGACGATGCGCCGCGCCCAGTCGAGCACCCGCTCGCCCTCCGGGGTGAAGCCCTGGAAGCGCGAGCCGCGTTGCACCAGGAGCACACCCAGCCGCTCCTCGAGCTGCTTGACTCCGGCCGAGAGGGTCTGCTGCGACACCCCGCAGGCCAGGGCGGCACGGCCGAAATGCTGCTCGCGGGCGAGCGCCAGTATGAACTCGAGGCGTTCGATCATCGACGGGATCGCGGCCGCCTGGGGCCGTCCGGGAAGGGCCCCGGGGCCTGGGCGCGGTTTTGCGGAATCATTCGAGCCTCAGGACGAATGTCCAGTGCCCACAGGCGAATTCCTGACGCCGATGCGACGCCAACGCCGTTGCGCTTGCGGCGGCATTGTGGTGAGAGACGCCAACCGGGTCTCGGCCGGCATCCGGCCGCAGGGCGGCGCGCCGGCACCGCGCGGCCGAAACAGGACGGCGCTCCCGCCCCGCGGGCAGCCGCTGCCGGCACACAGCCTGTTGGGGAGCATCGAGGGCACCATGGGGATGGCGAGGGCGCAAGGACGGCCGGCGGGCCGGAGCTTCTGGGGACGCGCCGCGGCGCTGGCAGCGACCGGGCTCCTCGGCACCGCCACCGCCGCGACGGTCGCGAACGCGGCGGGCGTGGGCCAGCCGGTTCCGTGGCAGATGGACCTGCAGCGGCCGGTGACCGAGGTGGCGACGGAGATCTACAACTTCCACCACCTCCTGAACTGGATCATGCTGGTCATCGTCCTGTTCGTGCTCGCGCTGCTGATCGCGGTGGTGGTGAAGTTCAACGAGAAGAAGAACCCGACCCCATCGCGCACCACCCACAACACGATGCTCGAGGTCGCCTGGACGATCGTCCCGGTGCTGATCCTGGTGGCGATCGCGATCCCGTCGTTCCGGGTGCTGCGCACGCAGCTCTCCGACCCGAAGGCCGACCTGATGGTCAAGGTCATCGGCCACGCCTGGTACTGGTCGTACGAGTACCCGCAGGACGTCGGCGGCTTCAAGTTCGACGCCAACCTGCTCGAGGGCGAGGACCAGGTGAAGTCCGGCCAGCCGAAGCTGCTCGCCACCGACAACGAGATGGTGGTGCCGGTCAACAAGATCGTGAAGATCCAGGTCACCGCCGCCGACGTGATGCATTCCTGGGCGATGCCGTCGTTCGGCTTCAAGATCGACGCCATTCCGGGCCGCCTCAACCAGTTCTGGTTCAAGGCCGACCGCGAGGGCACCTATCACGGCCAATGCTCCGAGCTGTGCGGCCAGCGCCACGCCTACATGCCGATCACCGTGAAGGTGGTGAGCGAGCAGGCGTTCCAGGCCTGGACTGCCGAGGCCAAGACGAAGTTCGCCCGCACCGACGGCGGCGCCAAGTTCGCCGACGCCCGCTGACGCTCCTCACCTGCGCGGGGCGACGCGATCCGGCGTCCCCCGCCCGCAACCGACAGACCGACCGAGACACACCTCGAAGAGGCTGACTCCATGGCTCACGCCGCGACGGCAGGGCACGACCACGCCCACGACCATACCCCACCGTTCTTCCAGCGCTGGTTCAACTCGACCAATCACAAGGACATCGGCACGCTCTACCTGCTGTTCGCCTTCTCGGCGGGCATCGTCGGCGCCTTCCTGTCCTTCGGCATCCGGATGGAGATGGAGCAGCCCGGGCTGCAGTACTTCTCCAACCCGCAGACCTACAACGTGTTCGTGACCGGCCACGGCCTCATCATGGTGTTCTTCATGGTGATGCCGGCCCTCATCGGCGGCTTCGGCAACTGGTTCGTGCCGCTGATGATCGGGGCGCCCGACATGGCGTTCCCGCGCATGAACAACATCTCGTTCTGGCTGACGGTCGCGGGCTTCATGAGCCTGGCCTGCTCGCTGTTCGTCGAGGGCGCCCCCGGCGCGGACGGCGCCGGCACCGGCTGGACGGTCTACCCGCCGCTCTCCACCGCGGGCCACCCGGGTCCGGCGGTCGACTTCGCGATCTTCGCCCTGCACCTCTCGGGCGCGGGCTCGATCCTCGGCGCCATCAACTTCATCACCACCATCCTGAACATGCGCGCGCCGGGCATGACCCTGCACAAGATGCCGCTGTTCGCCTGGTCGATGCTGGTGACCGCGTTCCTGCTGCTCCTGTCGCTGCCCGTTCTCGCCGGCGCGATCACGATGCTGCTGACCGACCGCAACTTCGGCACGACCTTCTTCGACCCGGCCGGCGGCGGTGACCCGATCCTGTACCAGCACCTGTTCTGGTTCTTCGGCCACCCCGAAGTCTACATCATGATCCTGCCGGCCTTCGGCATCGTCTCGCACATCATCTCGACCTTCTCGCGCAAGCCGGTCTTCGGCTACCTGGCGATGGCCTACGCGATGGTGGCGATCGGCGTCGTCGGCTTCGTGGTGTGGGCCCACCACATGTACACCGTGGGACTCACGCTGCAGACCCAGTCCTACTTCGTGTTCGCCACCATGGTGATCGCGGTCCCCACCGGCGTGAAGATCTTCTCCTGGATCGCCACGATGTGGGGCGGCTCGATCCGCTTCACCGCCGCCATGCACTGGGCCGTCGGCTTCGTGTTCCTGTTCACCGTCGGCGGCGTCACCGGCGTGATCCTGGCCAACGCCGCGGTCGACCGCTACCTGCACGACACCTACTACGTCGTGGCGCACTTCCACTACGTGCTGTCGCTCGGCGCGGTGTTCATCATCTTCGCCGGCGTGTACTACTGGTTCCCGAAGATGACCGGCCGCATGATCCCCGAGTGGGCGGGCAAGCTGCACTTCTGGCTCGCCTTCATCGGCGCCAACGTGCTGTTCTTCCCGATGCACTTCCTCGGCCTGGCCGGCATGCCGCGTCGTTACGCCGACTATCCGGATGCCTTCGCGGGCTGGCACTACGTGGCGACGATGGGCGGCCACATCTTCGCCCTCGGCATGGTGGTGTTCGTGATCGGCGTGGTCATCGCCTTCCGCTCCAAGGAGCGGGCCGCGGACAATCCCTGGGGCGAGGGTGCCACCACCCTCGAGTGGACCCTGTCCTCGCCCCCGCCCTTCCACCAGTACGAGACCCTGCCGGTGATCGTGGACGAGCCGTCCCACGCCCACTGACGCGAGACGAGCGAGGGCCGCGCGACCGCGGCCCTCCGCTCTTCCCCCGAGCGCCCCCGAGCGGGCGCTCCGGCGAGGAGCGCGACACCCCAATCCACACGAGACGATGGCCGCGACACCCAGCATGACCTCCCTCACGAACAGCGCGATCTCCGACCGTCCCTTCGTCGAGGCCCAGAGCTCCGGCGGCGAGGTCGCGGATTACTTCGCGCTCCTGAAGCCCCGGGTGATGGCGCTGGTGATCTTCACCGCCCTCGTCGGGATGACGGTGTCGCCGTCGCACGTGAACCCGGTGATCGGGGCGATCTCGCTCCTGATGATCGCCGTCGGGGCCGGCGCCTCCGGCTGCCTCAACATGTGGTGGGATGCCGACATCGACGCGGTGATGACCCGCACCCGCACCCGGCCGATCCCGGCCGGCCGGATCCAGCCCGGCGAGGCCCTGTCCTTCGGGCTCACGCTCTCGGTCGGCTCGGTGCTGGTGCTCGGGCTCGCGGCGAACTGGCTGTCGGCGGGGCTCCTCGCCTTCACCATCGTGTTCTACGCCGTGATCTACTCGATGTGGCTGAAGCGCGCGACGGCGCAGAACATCGTGATCGGCGGCGCCGCCGGCGCCCTGCCGCCGATGATCGGCCAGGCGGTGGTCACCGGCACGGTCGGGATCGAGAGCACGATCCTGTTCCTCATCATCTTCATCTGGACCCCGCCGCACTTCTGGGCGCTGGCGCTCGTCAAGGCCGGCGAGTACGCCCGGGCCGGCATCCCGATGATGCCGAACGTCGCCGGCCCCGACTCGACCCGCCGCCAGATCGTCGCCTACTCGGCGGTGCTGGCGCCGCTCGGCCTCGCTCCGGTCGCCCTCGGCTTCGGCGGCCTGATCTACGGCGTGGTCGGCCTCGTCGGCGGGCTCGCGATGCTGGGCCTGAGCGTCCAGGTGCTGCGCCGGCGCGACGGCGAGGCCGCCAACAAGGCCGCCATGAGCCTGTTCGGCTTCTCGATCCTCTACCTGTTCCTGCTCTTCTCCGCCCTCCTGGCGGAGCAGGGTCTCGGGCTGTTCCGGCCGGTCCTCGGCTGACGGCTTTCCTAGGTTGATCCGGTGATGAGTGCGGTGCCCAAGCAACTGACTCCCGAAGAGATCCAGCGCCGGCGCAAGCGTTCCGTGGCGATCGCGCTGGTTCTCGCCGCCCTGGTGGCGATCTTCTACGTACTGACGATCGCCAAGCTCGGCCCTCAGGTCCTCAACCGGCCGCTGTGACGACCCGCGAGGCGTTCCCGTCATGACCGATCCGCGCACCCGCAACCGACAGGCCCGCAACACGGCGCTCGCCTGCCTGGGGATCGTGGTCGGGATGACCGCGCTCGCCTTCGCGTTCGTGCCGCTCTACGACCTGTTCTGCAAGGCGACCGGCTTCGACGGCACGCCGCTCCGGGGCGCGGCGGCGACCGGTCCTGTGAGCCAGGACAGCATGGTGGTCCACTTCGACACCAACGTCGCGCCCGGCCTGTCCTGGCGCTTCGTGGCCGAGACCCCGCGGGTCGAGGCGCAGCTCGGCGCGACCCAGACGGTGTTCTTCCGCGTCACCAACACCGGCACCGTGCCGAGCACCGGCATCGCCACCTTCAACCTGCAGCCGGCGCTGACCGGCAGCTACTTCGTCAAGGTGCAGTGCTTCTGCTTCAACGAGCAGACCCTGTCCCCCGGCGAAACCATGGACTTCCCGGTGGTGTTCTACCTCGAACCCGGCATCAAGGCCGACATGAACACCCGCGAGCTCACCGAGATGACCCTGTCCTACACCTACTTCGCATCGAAGAACGGCCAGCCGCAGGCCGCGCTCGCGACGCCGGCGGGGACGAAGGCCAATTGACGAGGTGACAACCGCGCCGGGGCGGCATTAAAGCGTGACCGTGAGGTGCCGACGGCGGCGGACGCCGAGGCGCCCCGCGGAAACGGACCGCCCGGCGAAGCAACGAGATTCACGGCCGGCGCGGGGCGCGACCGGTCCGAAGACCAGGCAGGAGACCCGACACGATGGCCGAGGCGCACGGGAAGCACCACGACTACCACCTCGTCAATCCGAGCCCGTGGCCGCTCGTCGGCTCGATGAGCGGCTTCGTGATGACGTCGGGCGCCGTCCTGTGGATGAAGAGCCTGACCATCGCCAACCTGGCGCTCGGTCCCTACCTCTTCTTCGCCGGTCTGGCGGGCGTCCTCTACACCATGCTGAGCTGGTGGCGGGACGTCGCCCACGAGGCCAATACCGGCGATCACACCCGGGTGGTGCAGCTCTCGCACCGCTACGGCATGATCATGTTCATCGCCTCCGAGGTGATGTTCTTCGTCGCCTGGTTCTGGGCCTATTTCGAGGCGGCGCTCTACACCGCGGACCCGATCCAGGCCTCGCGGGTCGACTTCACCGGCGGGACCTGGCCGCCGAAGGGCGTCGAGGCCTTCGACCCCTGGCACCTGCCGCTGCTCAACACCCTGATCCTGCTCACCTCGGGCACCACGGTGACCTGGGCGCACCACGCGCTGCTGAACAACGATCGCAAGGGCCTGAAGTACGGCCTGTGGCTGACCATCGCCCTCGGCGTGCTGTTCTCCTTCGTCCAGGCCTACGAGTACGGTCACGCCCATTTCGGCTTCTCGGGCAGCATCTACTCGGCGACCTTCTTCATGGCGACCGGCTTCCACGGCGCCCACGTCATCATCGGCACGATCTTCCTGGCGGTCTGCCTGTACCGGGCCTATCTGGGCCAGTTCACGCCGAAGCAGCACCTCGGCTTCGAGTTCGCCGCCTGGTACTGGCACTTCGTCGACGTGGTGTGGCTGTTCCTGTTCGCCGCCATCTACGTCTGGGGCTCGGGCGTCGGCCACGCCGCGCACTGATCCCGCCCTGCTGCGTCAGGATCATGAGAGGGCGGCGAAAGCCGCCCTTTTTCTTGGGGCGACGAGGCCCCAGATCGCGGTCACACACATGCGTGCAGGAGTAAGCCCGTGGACACCAACCGCACCGTCGAGTCACCGGCGACCGCAGGCCTGCGCGGCCGCTGCCCGCGCTGCGGCGAGGGGCACCTGTTCAAGGGCTACCTGAGCTTCCGCCCGTCCTGCGAGGTCTGCGGGCTCGATTTCCGCTTCATCGATTCCGCCGACGGCCCGGCCTTCTTCGTGATGTCGATCGTCGGCATCGTGGTGGTGGCGCTGGCGATGTGGGTCGAGTTCACCTACGAGCCGCCGATGTGGCTGCACGCCGCCCTGTGGGTGCCCCTCTCGGTCGTGCTCAGCCTGATCCTGGTGCGCCCGCTCAAGGGCATGATGGCGGCGCTGCAATACGCCAACAAGGCTGCGGAGGGACGCTTCCGGTGACGGGAGGGCGCCGTTCCGCCCTGCGCGATCTCCTGGCGCCCGGCCTCGCGAGCCTCGTCTGCCTCGCCATCCTGATCGGCCTCGGCACCTGGCAGCTCGAGCGCAAGGCCTGGAAGGAGGCGCTGATCGACCGGATCGTCGCCCGCTCGCGGATCGAGCCCCCGGCGCCGCTACCGGCCTTCGACGCCTTCGATCCGGCTAAGGACGAGTTCGAGCGCGTGCGCGCCACCGGCCGGCTCCTCCACGACAAGGAAACCCTGGTCCACGGCCTCGCGCCGGGCGACATGCCGGGCCGGGCGCTGCAAGGCTACTATGTCGTCACGCCGCTCCGGCTCGACGACGGCCGGACCGTGCTCGTCAACCGCGGCTTCGTGCCGACCGAGCTCAAGGATCCGGGCCGCCGCGCCGCCGGCCAGGTCGAGGGCGAGACGACCGTGACCGGCATGCTGCGCCAGAGCGAGGCGCGGGCGATGTTCGTGCCGGCCCCGAACCCGGCGACCGGCGAGTGGTTCAACCGCGACGTGCCGGGCATCGCCGCCGCGAAGGGGCTCGGTCCGGTGGCCCCCTACCTGATCGAGGCCGACGCAACGCCCATTCCCGGCGGCTGGCCGAAGGGCGGGCAGCTCCGGGTCGACCTGCCGAACAACCACCTGCAATACGCCTTCACGTGGTTCGGCCTCGCCGTGTGCCTCGTCGGCGTCTTCGCGGCCTTCGCGCTGCGTCGCCTGCGCGGCGACGCTGTGGACGGCACCCGCGCCGCCGCGGGTGCTCCCCCGCCCCGACCTTAAAACAGCCGCGTTGTCCATGTGGGGTTCAGGCCGCCGGGCGCTTCCTGCCGCCGGCCCTCGTCCCGGCACTTGCCCGGCCCTCGCCCGGCCCCTGGTCCTCGATGAACGCGATCCTCATCAAGCTGTTTGCCACGGCCCTGACGCTGAGCCAGGTCACCACCCGGCCCGACGCGATCCGGACGCAGTTCGATCCGGCCAAGGACGGCGCGGAGGTGGTGCGCCTCCTGCGCGACGGCTGCGCCCACATGCGCAAGGCGTTCGACATCGAGGACATCAACCTCGACGACCTGATCTCCACCGCGATGGAGGACCCGAAGGCGGTCGCGGGCGAGTCGAAGCTCCTGCACGGCCTCGACATCGGTGAGCTCAACACGAGCTACAAGCAGTTCTGCAAGGGCGAGAACCCGGCGAACTCGCCCTTCGAGGCGCGCGCCGTGATCGAGTTCTACAACAAGGCGGTCGCCGACCTGCCGGACGCGAACGCCCTCAAGACCCTGCGGCTGCCCGGCGCGACCACGATCCTCGACGGGCGCGGCACCCGCTTCTCCGAGACCTTCGAGCCCAACGGCCGCCGCATCGCGGTGCCGATCGGCGAGATCCCGGCCCTCGTTCAGAAGGCGTTCATCGCGGCGGAGGACAAGCGCTTCCTCACCCATCACGGCATCGACGAGCGCGGGGTGATCCGCGCCTTCATCGGCAACCTCGCCTCGCCGGGCCGGCCGCAGGGCGGCTCGACCATCACCCAGCAGGTGGTGAAGAACCTCTCGGTCGGCGACGACGTCACCTACGAGCGCAAGATCCGCGAGATGATCGTCGCGGCCCGGGCCGAGCGGGTGATGACGAAGCCGGAGATCCTCGGTCTCTACCTCAACGGGATCTATCTCGGCCGCGGCGCCTACGGCATCGAGATGGCGGCCCGCAGCTACTTCGGCAAATCCGTCCGGGACCTGACCGTCGCCGAGGCGGCGCTGCTGGGCGGCATGCCGAAGGGCCCGAACTTCTACAGCCCCGACCGCTACCCCGACCGGGCGCGGGAGCGGCGCGCCTACGTGCTCACCCGCATGAAGGAGGAGGGCGCGATCACCGAGGCCGAGATGAACGCCGCGCTCGCGGCCCCCCTCGGCCTCGCGCCCTTCGCGCGCCTGCGCCAGGAGGCGGGCTTCCACTTCGTTGACCACCTCACCCGCGAGGCGCGGACGCTCGCGGGCCTCGATTCCCTCACCGCCAGCGCCTTCACGGTGCGCTCGACCCTCAATGCCGGGCTCCAGACCGCGACGGAGGGCATCCTGCAGGAGAGCCTGTCGCGCTACGAGGCCACGACCGGCCGCGCCCGCTACGAGGGGCCGGAGGCGAACCTCGCCGACGCCGTGCGCCGCGTCGAGGCCGCCGGCCCGGCCCCGGAACCCGAGCCGTCCCCCGCCCCGGAGCCCGCACCCAAGGGCAGGAAGGGCGCCAAGCAGGCCGCCAAGCCGGCGAGGCCCGCGGGTCCCAAGCCCGCGTGGCAGCGGGCGCTCGAGACCGCGCGCCTGCCGCTCTACGACGTGCACTGGCCGGCGGCCGTCGTGCTGTCGACCGGCGGCCAGGGTGGCGTGCGGGTCGGCCTCGCCGACGGGCGGGTCGCGAGCCTCAACCCGGGCGCCGCCCGCGGGCGGCTCTCCCCCTACGATGTCGTGCGGGTCAAGCTGTGGGAAGGCAAGGGCGCGCCCCGGGCCGACCTGCGCGTCCGGCCCCAGGTCCAGGGCGCAGTCGTGGTGCTGGAGAACCGCACCGGGCGCATCCTCGCCATGGCGGGCGGCTTCTCCTACCCGCTGAGCCAGCTCAACCGGGTGACCCAGAGCGTGCGCCAGCCCGGCTCGACCCTGAAGCCGCTCACCTACCTGGCGGCGCTCAACGCGGGCCTGCAGCCCAACACCCTGGTGATGGACGCCCGCGTGACCCTGCCGCCGATCGGCGGGGTGGGCGATTCCTGGTCACCGAAGAACTACGAGGGCGGCGGCTCCGGCCCGACCACCCTGCGCCGGGGCCTCGAGCACTCGAAGAACCTCGTCACCGCCCAGCTCCTGAAGGGCGGCATCGCCGAGAAGGCGCCGGCGAGCCTGCAGCGGGTCTGCGACATCGCCCTGGAAGCCCAGCTCTACGCCGAGTGCGAGCGCTACTACCCCTTCGTGCTCGGCGCCCAGCCGGTGCGGATGATCGATCTCGCGACCTTCTACGCCGCCATCGCCAACGAGGGCGAGCGGCCCTCGCCCTACGGGCTCGAGACCGTCGCGCAGGGCGACACGGTGCTCTACCAGCACGCCGACCGGCCGCTCGCCCGCGTCGGCTCCGCCGACCGGGTGGCGTTCTACCAGCTCAAGAGCCTGCTTCAGGGCGTGACGCAGCGCGGCACCGCGGCGGCGCTCGCCCGCTTCTCTCCCTTCGTCGCCGGCAAGACCGGCACCTCGGAGGACGAGAACGACGCCTGGTTCGCCGGCTTCACCAACGAGGTCACCATCGTGGCCTGGGTCGGCTACGACAACGCCGACGGCAAGCGCCGGACGCTCGGGCGGGGCCAGACCGGCGGCCACCTCTCGGTGCCGATCTTTGCCCAGGTGCTCCAGGCCGCCTGGGCCAACGGGGTGCCGAAGACGCCGCTCGCCGGCCCGAGCCCGGAGGCGAGGCGCCTGATCGCCGACGCGCCGATCGACCTGCGCTCCGGCAGCCGGGTCGCCGGCGGCGGCTTCATGGAGCATTTCCGGCTCTCGGTGGACGGCCGCCTCGCCGACACGCGCTTCCGCCTGGTGCCGCAGGAGACGCTCTACGCCATGCGGCCCGACAGCGACCAGGACGGCGACGCCTTCGAGGGCGAAGGTCAGGCTCAGGCCCAGGCACCGGACGAGGCGCCGGACGCCGACCGCTACGATCCCTTCGGCGCGCTGTTCGGCCGGCCCGAGCCGCGCCCCTATGCCCGCCGCGCCCAGCCGGTGCCGGCGCCCGAGCCGATCTGGCCCGGCGCCCGCAGCCGCTCGCCCTTCGGGGACGACGACGAGTACGTCCGCCGGCCGCGCCGCCGGGACCCGGACTACCCGTTCGGCGACGACCCGACCTACTGACCTCCCGCAAACGACCAGGACCACACCCGTGCGTGACTGCCTGACGGCGCGCCCGCGCCTCGCCTCCCTCGTGCTCGCCGCCTCGCTGGCGGCGCTCACGGCCTCGCCCGCCCTCGCCCAGTATCGCACCAAGGACGTGCCGGCGGTGACGGGCCTCGATCCGGCCGGGATCGCGCCAGGCACCATCGCCTTCACCGACCACCGCGACAATCCCGCGAATCCGGAGAGCGGCCTCGTGCCCTTCGCCGAGTGGGGCAAGCGCAGCCCGGCCCAGAAGGCGCTGCTCGCCCCCCACCCGGCCTACGTCGAGCCGGACTACACCCAGACCGTCAACGGCGTCGCCAAGCAGCGGCACGAGGCGCTCAAGGTCTACGTCGCCGAGGCGCGGTTCATCGTCCCGCGCAGCGCGGACCGCATCGACCTCAAGCGCTTCGCCACGATCCCGTTCGTGTCGCGGATGGATCCGGCGATCAAGCACAAGTCCCTGAGCCCGGCGGACGCCACCCCGACCAAGGACCCGGCCGCCGCCTTCGCCCGCCGGCCCGACCGGCCGTGGTGCGAGGCGCCCGACACGACCTGCATCGAGTCGCGCTACGACCTCGAGGGCAAGCTGCCCCTCGGCGTGCGGCTGGCCAACAAGCTCGAGGACGGGGGCAAGAAGATCGCCGAGTTCGTCTCGTTCCAGAGCGAGATCCGGGTGCTGCCGCCGGAGGAGGCCGGCAAGCTCGCGCAGCTCACCCGGATCGAGGCGCCGGTGGCCGGGGCGCTGGAGCAGAACATCTTCTGGGTCAATCAGATCCTGCGCTTCGGCAAGTTCCTGGCGGTGCTGCAGCCGGTGGCGGGCGATCCGGCGAAGACGGCGGTCACCGCCTACATGACGCTCGGCATCAAGGCCGACGTGCTCGACCGCAAGAAGGAGTACGAGCGCGTGCCGGTGCTGCGCAACCTGCTGCCGGCCCAGGTGCTGATGGGCAATTCCTCGTTCAACACCGGCACCTCGATCAGCGCCGGCCTGCCGACCTACGCCCGCAACCGCATCGCGGCGTTCGCGGACGCGCTGGCCAAGGAGTAGGCGCCCCCTACCCGTAGCGCCGCGCCGCCTCCACGGTGAGCCCGAGGCCGACCGACCCGAAGGTGTCGCCCTCGACCACCCGGGCCTCCGGCGCCGCCGCCAGGATGGCGGCGCGGACCGGGGCGAGGCGCGTGGAGCCGCCCGTGAGGAAGAGGGCGTCGATGGCGCCCGGGGGCAGCCCGGCGTCGCGCAGGCAGCGGGCGATGCAGGTCCCGATGCGGCGGGCGAGGTCGGCCGAGTGCCGGGCGAGGTCGGGGCGGCCGATCTCGGCCCGGAGGCCGGGCTCGACCCAGCCGAGGGGCAGGTCGACCCGGTCGATCTCCGACAGGGCGATCTTGGCATCCTCGACCTCCATCGCCAGGGTATGGCCGCGCTCGGCCTCGATCACCGCGGCGAGGCGGTCGATCAGCTCCGGCCGGGCGACCTCGCGGCGCAAGGTGCGCAGCTCGCGCAGGGTCCTGCCGTCGTAGAGCCGGTTGATCTGCGACCAGGTGGCGAGGTCGTGGAAGTAGGCCGAGGGCACGTCGAGGCCCGGCCGGCGCATCGGGCTGCCGAGGCCGAGGAGCGGCATCACCTGCCCGACGCTCAGGGTGCGGTCGAAATCCGTTCCGCCGATCCGCACGCCGTCATTGGCCAGGATGTCGCCGGCACGCTCCACCGCCCGGTGGCGCTCCGGGCTCAGGCGCACCACCGAGAAGTCCGAGGTGCCGCCGCCGATGTCGGCGATCAGCGCCACCTCCTCGCGGTCGAGGCCGCGCTCGTAGTCGAGCGCCGCGGCGATCGGCTCGTACTGGAACGACACCTCGCGGAAGCCGACCTCCCGGGCGATGCCGGCGAGCGCGTCCTCGGCCCGGCGATCCCCCTCCGGATCGCCGTCGACGAAGTGAACCGGGCGGCCGTGGACCACCTGGGTCAGGGCCTCCCCTCCCTGCGCCTCCGCCCGCCCCTTCACGGCGGCAAGGTAGCGGGCGATCACCGCCCGGAACGACAGCCGCCGGCGCCCGACCGGCGTGGTCTCGTCGAGGAGCGAGGAGCCGAGCACCGATTTCAGGCTGCGCATCAGCCGCCCCGGCTGGCCCTCGACATAGGCCGCGATGGCGGCCCGGCCGATCGCCTCGTCGCCGGCGGGCGGGAAGAAGATCGCGCTCGGAATCGTGACCGCCTCGCCCTCCAGCCGCGCGAGGGCGAGGTGCGCCGGGCCCGTCCCGAGGAGGCCGAGGGTGGTGTTCGAGGTGCCGAAGTCGAGGCCGCAGGCCGCCATGCCGATTCTCTGCCGGTGCCGGGAAGGAGGGCGCGCGACCTACCGGGTTCCGTCGCGGCGGTCCAGCCCGGACCCCTCTGTCGCAAGGGAACAATGCTCCGTCTCGGCGGTTCGTCAGACCTGAGCAGTCGCTGAACTGCAGGATCCGAGGAGCTTTCCATGAGCAGCACCACCGACAAGATCAAGGGTCTCGCCAACGAGGCCGTCGGCAACGTGAAGCAGGGCATCGGCAGCATGACCGGCAACGAGAAGCTGCAGGCCGAGGGCAAGGCCCAGGAGCTGAAGGGCGAGGCCCAGAAGACCACCGGCGACGTCAAGGACGGCATCAAGAACGCCGCCGACACGGTGAAGAGCAAGCTCTGACCTTGCGCGCGGGCCGGCGCCGCGCCGGCCCCGCAGGACCATCCGGCCGGCCCTCGCACGTCGCGCGAGAGGCCGGCCTTTTCGTTTCGCCGCACATCCGACGGAGACCGCGATGAACAGGGATCAGATCGAGGGAGGCCTGCGCAACCTCAAGGGCCGCGGCCAGACCGCCCTCGGCGCCGTCGCCGGCCGCGCGCGGCCTCAGGCCGAGGGCGGTCTGGCCGCGGCCCTT
>NZ_LABY01000121.1 GCF_001043975.1 Methylobacterium variabile | reverse complement strand
GGCCGAGGGTCGCGACGATCTTGGTGCGGCGGGCGCGCTTCATGGGGGTGTCGTCCGGGGGGGCCGGGGTTCGGGAGGATGGGCCGTACGGAAAGCCGGTCGGCGGGCCCGGGTCAATCGGCGATTTAGGGCGGCCGGGGGTCGTGGGGAGCGGAGCGGGCGTCGGTCGGGCCATCTCGCCTTCCCACTTGTCGATCCCGGTTTTTGTATCTACAAAAATTCATGAAGATCGTCTTCGACGAACTGAAGCGGCAGAGCAACCGGGCGAAACACGGCTTCGACTTCGCCGATTTCGAACGCTGCTTCGACCGTGACACGGCGCTGGTGCTGCCGACCCGGCCAAGCCGCACGGGCCGCAACCGCTACCTCTTTATCGGCCTCTGGAACGGGGACATCGTCGTGCTCGCGGTCGTGTCGCCTCTCGGCAGTGAAGCGTTGTCCCTCGTCAGCATTCGCCGCGCGGACGAACAGGAAAGGGAAGCCTATGACCGGCACTTCGAAACCTGAGCGGCCCTCTCTCCTCACATCCGAAGAGGATTGGGACATCGATGGCGAGATCCCGCATCTGACGGACGAGGAACTGGCCCAGCTGCGTCCGGCCCGGGAGGCTCTTCCTCCCGAGGTCTACGCGGCGCTGCCGAGCCGCGGCGGCCGGCCGAGAGCCGAGCGGCCCAAGCAGCTCGTCAGCCTGCGCTTGGACCCGGACGTGGTCGAGACCTTCAAGGCGACGGGGCCGGGCTGGCAGACCCGGATGAACGAAGTGCTGGCGGAGGCGGCGCGGAAGTTGCGGGCGGCCTGAAAGGGCTTGCGCCTCCGCTTGCGAGGGAAAACCGCCAGCGCCATCAGGCCCAGACGCATAGGCGCGGGAACAGTGGGTCAACTCAGCGATATGCCCCAAGGTCACCAAATCGACGGCATTTCGGGCCATGCCCGGGATGACCCTGACCGGGAGGACTGAGCGCCGATAGCTCCTTGGCGACGCATCCTTTGCATCTTGATCGGCGCGGCGATGCTCTACGGCGCGATCAGTCTCGTGCTGCCCGGCATCGAGCGGAGCCACCTGTCGCTGCGGGTCTGCCTTGCCGCGATCATGCTGACGCTCGGCGGAGGCTTCGCACTCACCTGTGGCCTGTTCCCGACGAT
Organism: Methylobacterium variabile; assembly: GCF_001043975.1. Lineage (GTDB taxonomy): Bacteria > Pseudomonadota > Alphaproteobacteria > Rhizobiales > Beijerinckiaceae > Methylobacterium > Methylobacterium variabile. The sequence continues at coordinate 13,538 of NZ_LABY01000121.1, read as the reverse complement.
AACGAGCCGATGGTGACTTTCGACGTCCGCCGGCTCCGAACCTCTCCACCCTCGCCTCACGGCGCCGCCCGCCCTGGATCCGTCAGCTGGATCGTCCAGCTCTTCTGCTCGCCCGTATCGACCTCGAAGAAGCCGTTGCGGTCGTAGCCGCGGGCGAGGCAGTCCTCGACGCCCCGTATGGTGAACTCGCGGTCGCGGGTGCACATCAGCGAGCGGCCACTCCACTCGCCGCCGCGGTCGTAGTCAACGGCGAAGACGTAGTAGTAGCGGGCGGCCAGCGCGCCCTTGAGCAGGGTCTCGCAGCCCTTGGCGGAGAGGTTCCACCAGCCCTCCGTGACCCAGCCGCCGGAATCCCGGTAGCCCAGCGCGATGCCGATGCGGCTGCCGGTCATGTTGCACATGCGCAGGTCCGCCCGCGCCGGCCCGGCCCCGAGGAGGGCGAGGAGCAGGGCGGGCAGAACGGCGCGGCGCGGGCGGGAAACGAGGTCAGCCAACCAGGATGATGCGGAGGTCATTGACGTTGGTGCGGGTGGGCCCGGGCCGGACGAGGTCGCCGAGCCGGTCGAAGAACGGTGTCGAGTCGTTCTCTCCCAAGCTCGCCCGCGCGTCGAGCCCCGCCGCCGCCGCACGGGCGAGCGTCGTCGGGTCGATGAGGGCGCCGGCCGGGTCGGTGGCCTCGCCCCGTCCGCCGTCGGTGCCGTCGGTATCGGCCGAGAGGGCCGCGATGCCGGGAGCACCGTCGAGCACCAGCGCCAGGGCCAGCGCGTATTCCTGGTTCGGCCCGCCCTGACCCTCGCCCCGGATGGTGACGGTCAATTCGCCGCCGGAGATCAGTGCGGCCTTCCGCCCGGCGGCGGCGAGGTCGCGGGCGAGGCGGGCGTGCTCGGCCGCGACCTCCCGGGCCTCGCCCTCGAGGTCGGCCCCGAGCAGCACCGGGTCGTAGCCGGCCTCAGCCGCCGCCGCGGAGGCCGCGTTCAGGGCGTCGATCGGCCGGGCGACGATGCGGAACTCGGTGCGGGCGAAGGCGGGGTCGCCGGGCTTCGGGCTCTCGTTGGCGGGGTCGTTCAGGAGCGCCTCGGCGGCCGGCGGCAGCGGGATGCCGCGGCGGGCGCAGATCGCCCGCGCGTCGGCGAGCGTGGTCGGGTCCGGCACCGTCGGGCCCGAGGCGATCACCGCCGGGTCGTCCCGGGGCACGTCGGAGATCGCCAGCGTCAGCAGCCGGCCGGCGTTGCGCGCGGCCTGGGCCAGCCGCCCGCCCTTGATGCGCGAGAGGTGCTTGCGCACGCAGTTGATCTCGTCGATCGCCGCGCCCGAGCGCAGGAGCGCCCGGGTGATGCCCTGCTTCTCGGAGAGCGTCAGGGCGCCCGCCGGCGCGATCCAGTTCGCCGAGCCGCCGCCGGAGAGGAGCACCAGCACGAGGTCGTCCGGGCCGGCGGAGGCCGCGAGCTCCAGGCCGCGTTGCGTCGCCGCGATGCCGGCCTCGTCCGGCACCGGGTGGCCGGCCTCCACCACCTCGATCACGCCCGCCGGCTCGCCGTAGCCGTGGCGGGCCACCGCCAGGCCGGCGATGCGGGCGGGATCGAGCCCCTGCGCCCGGTAGTGCCGCTCGGCCAGCGCCGCCATGCTGGCACCGGCCTTGCCGGCGCCGAGGATCACCAGCCGCCCGGCCGGCGCCGGGGGCAGGTGCGGCACGAGGCAGCCGCGGGGATGGGCGGCCGTGACGCCCGCATCGAGCAGGCTCAGGAGCAGGGCGCGCTGAGCGGCAGTCTCCGGGCGGGGGGCATCGGTCACGGGGCGGCTCCTCTCTGGGTATGGTCACGCTTCGGGCCGGCTTCGTACCGGTCCCGTTCCGGTCTTGTTAGATCTTGTTAGAGCTTACCACCGGGCGCCGCCGCGGTCGGGCGACCGCGATGCCGGCCAGGATCAGGCCGCCGCCGAGCACCTGCAGGGGTCCGAGGGCCTCGCCGAGGAGCAGCCAGGCCAGGATCGCCGCCGCCACCGCCTCGAGGAAGATCACCAGGGAGGAGAAGCCCGCGGGCAGGCGGCCGAGCGCCACCGAGAGCAGGCCCTGGCCGCCGGCGTGGCTGATGAGGGCGAGCGCCGCGAGGCCGGCGGCGGCGCTCGCGGATCGCGGCAGCACCGGCCGGGTCTCGAGCACTGCTACGACGCCGAGGAGCACGATGGCGGTGACGCAGGAGGCCACGAAGGTGACGCGGGCGGCGCCGAGGCCCCGGGCTCGGGCGCGCTCCACCGCCAGGAAGTAGAGGGCGAAGAACGCGGCGGTGATCACCCCGTCCCGGTCGCCGGCGAGGCGGGCGGGATCGACCTGGACCGACTGCCCGACCAGTGTGGCGCCGCCGAGAAGGCAGACGGCGAGCCCCGCGAGCGTGCGCCCGGCGGGCCGGTGGCGCAGCCCGGCCCAGGCGAACAGCACCACGAAGACCGGCACCGTGGTGGCGAAGAAGGTGGCGTTGGCCACCGTCGTGCCCAGGATGGCGAGATGCCAGAACAGCAGGTCGCCGGAGAAGGCGAGGCCGGCGAGCAGGGCGGAGGGGGTCATGCCGCGGCGCAGGTGCGGCGCCCGGGCCTCCTCCCACCGCATCCAGCCGTAGAGCACCGGCAGCGCCAGTGCGACGCGCCAGAAGGCGCTGGCGAAGGGCCCGACCTCGGGGCTGACGACCCGCACCAGGACCGGCGACAGGCCCATCGCCACCGCGCCGGCGACGAGGGCCGCGAGCGCGGGGCCGAGATCGGCCGAGGGAGCGCCGGAGGCGGCGAGGTCGGGCAGAGGGGTGCGGGACATCGGCAAGGCCTTCGCGGCGCGCTCCCGGTTCGGGTGTCACGCCCCGTCACTATGGCAAGACGCGCCCGGCGTCACCGTGCGGGCCCCCCGCGGCGGATGGAGGCTGCTCCGCCATTTGGGTATGGGAGAGGGACGGAGACACGATCGCCCGATGACAGCCGCCACATCCGCCCGCCACCCGCCCCAGCCCGTCGAGACGATCCCCGGCGATCCGGCCTGCGGCCTGCTCCTCCTGTGTGACCACGCCTCGAACGCGGTGCCGCCGGACCTCGACCACCTCGGCGTCGCGGCCCCGCACTTCGAGCGCCACATCGCCTACGACATCGGGGCGGCGGCGGTGACGCGCGCGCTCGCCCGCCGGCTCGGGGCGCCGGCGCTGCTCACCACCTTCTCGCGCCTCATCATCGACCCCAACCGGGGCCGGACCGACCCGACCCTGGTGATGCGCCTCTCGGACGGGGCGGTGGTGCCGGGCAACGCCCGGATCGGGCCGGAGGGCGTCGCCGAGCGGCTGGCGCGCTTCTACGACCCCTACGACCGCGCCATCGACGAAGCGGTGGCGGCCGCGTTCGCCGCCGGTGCCCCCCCCGCCATCGTGACCGTGCACAGCTTCACCCCGGCCTGGCGCGGGGTGGCGCGGCCCTGGCACGTCGGCATCCTGTGGGACCGGGACGACCGCCTCGCCGGCCCGCTGATCGCCGCCCTGCGGGCGGACCCGGCCCGATTCACGGTGGGCGACAACCAGCCCTATGGCGGCGGCCTGCCGGGGGACACGATCGACCGCCACGCCATGGCGCGGGGGCTGCCGAACGCCCTGATCGAGATCCGCCAGGACCTGATCGGCGACGAGGCCGGGGCCGAGGACTGGGCCGCGCGCTTCTCCGCCCTGCTGGGTCCGTTGGTCGCCCGCGCTTGACCGGGCGGGCGCCCGCTCCCCACCTCAGAACCCCGGATTCTTTTGAAGGGAGCCCCCCGATGGACGGCATCGACGAGACCACCCGCACCGAACTTGAGGCCGCGGTCTTCCGCCGCCTGGTGTCGCACCTCCAGGGGCGCACCGACGTGCAGAACATCGACCTGATGAACCTCGCGGGGTTCTGCCGCAACTGCCTGTCGAACTGGCTCAAGGACGCCGCCGACGCCCGCGGCCTGCCGCTGACCAAGGACCAGAGCCGCGAGCACGTCTACGGCATGCCCTACGACGCCTGGAAGGCGCAGCACCAGAGCGAAGCGACCCCGGAGCAGGCGGCGGCCTTCGCGGCGCGGTCGGACAAGCACTGAGGTCCGCCCGCGCGGCCCTCCCGCCGGCCGCGCAAGAACTCGGTAAGGTTGAGCATCTATCAAGATCCGGGAAGGCGTGCCGCGAAGGCCGCCATCCGTCAGTGGGTTGGGTGCCTGATGGCCGCGTCCGCCCGCGGCGGCACCGGACCGGACCCATCGGCAAGGAGATCGTGAATGAACGCGCACAGCATGCCGGACGCCGACGTCGCCTCGTCGGGCGTCGCCGCCGAGGAGCTCAAGCAGTTCATCGAGCGCATCGAGCGCCTGGAGGAGGAGAAGGCCGGCCTCCAGGGCGACATCAAGGACGTGATGCTCGAGCTGAAGGGCCGCGGCTTCGACGTGAAGGCGGTGCGGACCATCCTGCGCCTGCGCAAGAAGGACCATTCCGAGCGCCAGGAGGAGGAGGCCATCCTCGAGCTCTACATGCAGGCCCTCGGCATGGCGTAGGGCCGCCCGGCCTTGAACCGGAGGCGGTCGCCGTCCCTCCGCACCCTTCGCGGGGACGGAACCGGCGCCCCGCCTCCGGACATTCGTGACGGATGGAGACGTTGACACAGACGGAGCCCGCGGACGGCTTCCGCTACGCCGACCTCACCCCGGCGACCGACTTCCTGAGCGTCCTCGACGACGCCCATTACCGCCCGGTGCCGGACGGCTGGTGGGTGGCGGTGACCGACGTGGTCGATTCCACCGGCGCGATCGCGGCGGGGCGCTACCGGGCGGTGAACTTCGCCGGGGCGGCGGTGATCGCCGCCCTGCGCAACGCCCTCGGGCGGCGCGAGCTGCCCTTCGTGTTCGGGGGCGACGGGGCGAGCGTGCTGGTCGCCCCCGGCGAGGCCGGGACGGCGAGGGACGCGCTCGCCGCCACGGCCGCCTGGGCCCGCGACGCGATGGGGCTCACCCTGCGCGCCGCCCTCGTGCCGGTGACGGAGATCCGGGCCGCCGGCCACGCGGTCGAGGTGGCCCGCTACGCGCCCTCGCCGGACGTGGCCTACGCGATGTTCATGGGCGGCGGCATCGCCTTCGCGGAGCGCGCGCTCAAGCGGGGGCTCTACGCCGTGGAGCCGGCCGCACCGGGCGCGCAGCCCGACCTCGCCGGGCTGACCTGCCGCTTCGAGCCGGCGAAGGCGCGGCACGGCCTGATCCTGTCGATCCTGGTCGTCGCCGTCGAGGGCGCCGACCGGACGGCCGCGCGGGCGGCGATCACCGACGTGGTGCGCCTCGCCTCCGAGGCGCCGTCCCGCGGCCATCCCCTGCGGCCCGGCGGGCCCTCCCTGCGCTGGCCGCCGGCCGGGTTCGCCCACGAGGTGCGGGCCCGGGGCCCCCTGTGGGGCTCTCTCGGCCTGCGCCGCCTGCATCTCCTCGGCGCCACGCTCCTCGCGCACCTGGTCTTCCGCTTCGGCCTGCGGGTCGGCGGCTTCTCGCCGCTGCGCTATCTCGACGAGCTGGTGGCGAACACGGATTTCCGGAAGTACGACGACGGCCTGCGCATGACGGTCGATTGCAGCCCGGAGCTCGCGGCCCGGATCGAGGCGCGGCTGGAGGCCGCCGAGGCGGCGGGGCTGGTGCGGTTCGGCCTCCACCGCCAGGGCGCGGCGCTCACCACCTGCATCACCCCGGTCGCGGCGATGCGCGACCACGTCCACTTCGTCGACGGCGAGGACGGGGGCTACGCGCGGGCGGCCCAGGTGCTGAAGGCCAAGGAACTGTCGACCAGGGGGCCTCTGGCCAAGCAGCCTCCTTCCGAGAAACCCGGGGCCGGCGAGGCCGCGGCGCGCGGCACCGGCTGAGGCCGAATCGGCCGGCAGCCCGCTTTGGGGCGAGAGCATGGCCCCGGTCCGCGCGGTCAGGCGATCGGTCGCATCCCACCCTTGCGTCATCGGAAGGGACTTGGAGAGGAGACCTGCCCTATACCCCGCCCTTCCGAATCGAACTGGAACAGAGCCCCTTTGGAAATGACCGACGCGGTGTGGACGGCTGAGGCGACCGAGAAGGCGGTCGCGCTGTGGATCGAGGGACGTGACCCGGCGGAGATCGCCGGCGAGATCGGCACGACGGTCGCCGAGGTGATCGGCCGCGTGGCGCAGGCCGCCCTGGCGCGGCAGCAGGCCCGGGCCGAGGCCAAGGAGACGGCCAGGGACACGGCCAAGACCACGTGGCCGGCGGCCGCGGCGGAGACGCCCGTGCCCGCGACGGCGGCGCCGGTCGCCAGGGCCGAGCCCGCGAAGGCCGAGCCCGTCAAGACTCAGCCCGTGGTGGCCGAGCCCGCGAAGGCGCCGGCCCCCAGGATCCTGCCTTCCCAGATCCTGCCTTCGACGATCCAGACCGCCGCTCCCGCGCCCACCAAGGTTGCCTCGGCCAAGCCCGCGCCCGTCAGGCCAGCGGCCGAGGCCGAGCCGGCCGTCAAGCCGGCGGCCGCGCCGCAGCCCCGCGCCGCCGCTCCGCAGCCGGCCGCGCCCCGCGCCGAGGCGCCGGTGATGAGCGCGCGCGCCCTTGAGGAGGCCACCCGGGCGTTCCTTGCCGCCAACAAGGCGCCGGCCCCGGCCCGCAAGGCGCCCGCCGCCGTGAAGGCGGCCCCGGCCGTCAAGCCGCCGGTCGCGGTCCAGGCCGAGGCGCTGCGGGCGCAGGCGCCGCCGCCGCGCGCCGTCGAGGCGCCCGCCCGTCCGGTCGCCCCGGTCGTCCAGCCGGTGGCGGCGCCCGTTGCCGTTGCGCCCGCGCCGGTGGAGGTTGCTCCTTCGGCCGTCGAAACGGCCGAGGGCGGCAGCGTCGTCGCGCTGCCGATGTCCCGCCGGGTCCCGGCGGCCGCGGCCGATGGCGGCGAGGGCGTGCTGTTCCTGAAGGCAGGCCTCCTCGACTGCACATACCCGCTCTGGGCCGACGGCGACGGCACCGCGATCGAGAGCAAGCGCGTCTGCGGCTGCCGCGTGCTCACCGGCAAGCGCTGGTGCCGCACCCACTACGCGACCGTGTTCGAGCCGCCGAAGAAGCCCCTACGCGCGGCCTGACTCCCCGGGGTCCCGAGATCCTGCCTCACCCGGGCAGGACCACCATCACGTCCGGCTCGCGCCCGGTGGCGAGAGTGCCCTGCACGCGCCGCCCCTCGAGGTCGACCACCGCGATCCGGTCGTCCTCCAGGGCCGCGAAGGCGAGCGGGCTCGACGGGTGGCGGGCGAGCGCCACCGGCGCGCCCTGGAGCGGCACCACCGCCACCTCCTTCAGGGCGGGATCGAAGAGCGACAGGCTCTTCTCGGCGTAGTTCGCCAGGATCAGGTCGCCCTCCGGACCGCAATCGACCCGCACCACGTCCCCCCGCGTCGGCACCGTGCGGGTCACCGTCATCGCCTCGGTGGCGAGCGCCGTCAGCGTCGCGCTGCGGCGGTTGGCAACGTAGAGGGTCGCCTCGTCGGGGCTGAGCGCGTTGCCCTCCGGCCAGAGCCCGGTCGCCGCGACCCGCGGGGCCTCGGCGGGCGCGAAGGGCCGCACCCGGCTCACGGTGTTCGACAGGATGTTGGCGACGTAGGCGCTCTCGCCGTCCCGCGACAGCGAGAAGAGGTGGCCCTTGATGCCGCCGGTCGCCACCGCCCGGTCCGGCCGCTCGGCACGCTCCGGCGCGTCGAAGCCGAGCAGCACGTCGCGGTCCTCGCTCAGCACGAACAGCCGGTCCCTGGCGTCGAGGCGCACCCCGTGCAGGCGCCGGAACGGTGCGCAGGCGATGGTGCGGGCAAGGACCCGCGCCTGCAGGTCGACGACGTAGACCGCGTCTCCCCCCGGGCCCGGCGTGGTGGAGGACTTGGCGCCGTAGAGGCCCACATAGGCGCGGGCCCCGGCCCGGTCGACCGCGAACTCGTGCGGATACTCCCCCGGCAGGTCGACCCGCCCGGTGCGCCGGCCGCTGGCGAGTTCGTAGAAGCTCAGGGCGTGCTCGCCCTTCTCCATCACCAGCAGGGTATCGGAGCGGCCGGCGGCGCCCTGCGCCCGGGCGGGACCGGCCACCGGTGCGAGGACGAGGGCGGCGAGACCCGACAGACACGTGCGGCGGTCGATGGCGGGGAGCATGGAGAAATCCTCGATCGTCCCCGACACAACTCGGCCGTGACGTAGCGGTTCGACCGCGAACGGGCGTGTCTCCACCGCCACACCGGCCGGCGATCGCGGCCAGGATTGCTTTAGGTCGCACCAGCGTCACGCGATAGGCGCCACGTTGCCCGGCATTCGTCGCGAGAGTCCGATCATGCCGCACCGCCTCCGCTCCTGGTCGCTCGCCGCCCTCGCGCTCTCAAGCCTCAGCCTCCCGGCCGCCGCCATCGAGGGACCGCCGGGGCCGTTCGGCGAGCAGCTGACCATCGACGAGAGGGGCATCACCCTGAAGTTTCCCGACGACGCCGCGACCCTGCGGATCGGCGGCCGCCTGCAGCTCGACTTCGGCACCGGGCGGGTGCAGCAGCGCGGCTTCGGCACGGTGTTCGACACGCCGATCGCCGTGCGCCGCTCCTGGATCGAGAGCTACCTAACGCTGGGCAAGGAGCTCGAGCTCGCCTTCCAGTACGACTTCGCCGAGCCGAACCGGCCGATCAACGATGCGGTCGTCGCCTACAAGGGCTTCAAGGACGTCATCGTCGCCCTCGGCAACATGAAGGAGCCGTTCAGCCTCGATCAGCTGATCAGCGACAACAACACCCTGTTCACCGAGCGCTCGCTCGCCGACGCCTTCGCGCCCGCCCGCAACTTCGGCTTCGCCGTCGGCACCCATGGCGACCGCTGGACCGCGGTGACGAGCGTGTTCGGCGGCAACATCAACAACGCCGGCATCGGCGGCCAGGGCGTCGCCTCGACCACCCGCGTCACCTACGCGCCCTACCTCAGCGAGGACAAGTACGACGTCCTGCATTTCGGGATCGCCGGCAGCTACCGCTCGCTGCCGAACGACGGCAGCGCGCTCACCCTGTCGAGCCGCTCGGAGGCGTTCCTGTTCGCGCGGCAATTCGTGAACACCGGCAGCATCCGCGACGCGTCGAGCATCGGCCGCGTCGGCCTTGAGGCCGCCTGGCAGACCGGGCCGTTCCGGCTCCAGGCCGAATACATCATGACCGAGATCGGCCGGTTCGGCGGCGCGCCGTCCCTGAGCTTCCAGGGCGGCTACATCCAGGCCGGCCTGCTCCTCAACAGCAAGGGCCGGCGCTACTCGATCGCCCCCAACTACGCGACCGAGTACGCGGTGTTCAGCGGGGTCCAGGTCGAGGAGGCGCAGCGGGTCAGCCGCGGCGGCACCGGCGTGTTCGAGCTCGGACTGCGCTACAGCGCCATCGATCTCGAGGACCGCACCATCCGCGGCGGCATCGAGCACGACTTCACCGCCGGCGTGAACTGGTACCCGGACCGCAACATCCGCTTCGTGTTCGACTACGTCCGCTCCCACACCTCGCCCTCGCCGGCGAACCTGAACTTCAACCGACGGACGATCGACGCCGACGTTTTCATCGGTCGGGCGCAGCTGTATTGGTGAATTCATCACAGGGGTTGCGGCGCTCGTTCTATCCGAGGTGTCGGCCCCAAGGACTCGCACTCACGGCAGAGGAGATCCGCGGCATCGTGATCACGACGGCCCGGCGCGATCTGCCGTCTGGAACTGGCTGGCACGACCGCTATGGCCACGGGCGAGTCCACGCCGCCGGCGCAGTGGCGGCGACCATCCGGCGAGCAGCGGGGCTCGGCCCGCTCGCGGGCGGCCCCGTGTCCGGACCGATACATTTCTGAAAATATACCTGTGGATCCCGCGCGCCATCACGCAGAATCCCCATGTTACCATCCAGCGCTAGAATTGATCGTGGTCCGAGGGGCGCGGCATGTTCACGACAAAGTCGGCGCAGTTCCACAAGATCGACGGCAGCCTCCGCGCCGCTGCTGTCGATCCAGACATGATCCTGAAAGCCGTCGTCAAGGTGACGGAGCCGGGCTACGTACCGCCGGGCGTCACGGTCCGCAGCCAAATCGACGAGACACTGCTGACCGGCGAGGCAACCGCCAGCACCCTGCCGGTCCTCGACAGCGACCCCAAGATCGTCTCCGTCTCCCTGTCCCGTCCCCTGCGGATCATCGATTGAGCCAAGCGCGGCAGTCCCGCTGCCATCACCATACGGCGGGCATCCCGGAGGACGGTCGACCGGCCGCGCTCAGCCCAGTCGCTCCAGCCGCAAGCGATGGCGGGCGTCAGTGAGCCGCCGGGCCGCGAGGTAGACCGCCCCCGTCACCCCGAGGCCGCTCGCTCCTGCCAGCAGGAACAGGATCAGGATCTGCGCCGAGGCCGCCTCCTGCGGGTTCTGCCCGGCGAGGATCTGGCCGGTCATCATCCCCGGCAGGGTGACGAGCCCCGCCGCCGCCATCTGGTTGAGGACCGGGATCAGCCCGGCGCGGATCGCGCTGCGGACGAGCGGCGCCAGCGCCTCGTCCCGGGTGGCCCCCAGCGCCAGGCGGGCCTCGACGGCATTCCGCTCCCGCCGCAGCGCCCCGGTGAAGCCGTTGAGCCCGATGGCGACGCCGCTCATCACCGAGCCGAGCACGATGCCGGCAAGCGGGATCAGGGCGTGCGGGTCCCACCAGGGCTGCGGGCGCAGGGCCGCGAGGCCAACCGCGACGGCGACGACCGTCGCTCCCGCCGTCACCGCGCCGCCGAGCGCGTAGCGCCAAGGCCCCCGCAAGGGTCGCTCCTGGCGGGCGCCGATCTCGTAGGCGGCGGCGAGCGCCATCACGGCGACGATCCCAACCACCGGCCCCGGCGCCCCGAGGCCGAACACCACCCGCAGCACCAGCCCGACCAGGGTGAGCTGCGCGGCCAGCCGGCAGGCGGCCACCAGCATGGTGCGGGCAAGCCCGAGGCCGAGCGCCGCCGACAGGCCGGCATTGAGGAGGACGAAGCCCGCCCCGAGGGCGAGGTCGAGGGGGCCGGGTGACGGGGTCATGCGGACCAGGTCACGCGGGCTTCCCGCCCGCGACGGCGAGCCGGCGCGTGGCGAGGCGCGCCACCTGGGCGGGATCGTGGGAGACGAGGAGCACGATCAGCCCGGCGGCGCGCCGCCCGGCGATCACCGCCTCGGCGCCCCGGACGCTGTCGGGATCGAGGGAGGCGGTCGGCTCGTCGAGGAGCAGCACGCGCGGATTGACCGCGAGCGCCCGCAGCAGGGCGAGGCGCTGGCGCTCGCCGGTGGAGAGCCGGGCCACCGGCCAGCCGAACACCTCCGCCGGCAGGCGCAGGGCCTCGCGCTCGCGGGCGAGGCGGTCCGGAGCGCCGGTGGGGAAATGCTCGGCCACCGTCTCGGCCCACCAGCCTGCTTCGGCGGCGAGGTAGGTCACCCGCCGGCGCCAGAGCGGCGCCGGCACCGCCGCCCGGTCGACCCCGTCGAGGCTGACCCGGCCCTCGGACGGGTCGAGATCCGCGACCATGCGCAGGAAGACGCTCTTGCCCGCCCCCGACGGCCCCGTGACCGCGCAGGCCTCGCCGGGTGCCAGCGCGAGGTCGAAGGGCCCGAAGCGATCGCGGCGGAGGGACTCGATGCGGAGCATGGGGGATCGGCGCGGCGTCCGGCCGGGTGTGCGGGAGGCCGGCGCGGAACGCAACGGCCCCGCTGCTGTTTATGTCTCCCACGGACGACGTGGGAGGACGATGTGGCGGCAGGAACGGGAACGGCGCGCGGCGCCGGGACGGGGCTGGTGCGCACCGACGTGCCGGCCCGGATGGACCGGCTGCCCTGGAGCCGCTTCCACCTGCTTCTGGTGATCGCGCTCGGCATCACCTGGGTGCTCGACGGGCTCGAGGTCACCATCGTCGGGGCGATCGGGCCGGTGCTTCAGGACGAGCGGGCGCTCGGCCTCACCATCCAGCAGATCGGCGGGGCGGCCTCGTTCTACGTCGTCGGCGCGGTCGTGGGCGCCCTGGTGTTCGGCTGGCTCACCGACCGATTCGGGCGCCGCCTCGTCTTCTACGCCACGCTGATGATCTATGTCGGGGGCGTCATCGCCAGCGCGCTCGCCTGGGACTTCTGGAGCTTCGCGCTGTTCCGCGTCGTCACCGGCCTCGGCATCGGCGGCGAGTACGCGGCGATCAACTCGGCCATCGACGAGCTGATCCCGGCCAAGTACCGCGGCCGGGTCGACCTCATCGTCAACGGCAGCTTCTGGCTCGGCGCCGCGGCCGGCGCCGGGGCCTCCCTGCTGCTGCTCGATCCCAACCTCCTCGACCCGGATTTCGGCTGGCGCCTCGGCTTCGGCATCGGCGGCGTGCTCGGCCTCGGCATCCTCTTCCTGCGCCGCCACGTGCCCGAGAGCCCGCGCTGGCTCGTCACCCACGGCCGCGAGGACGAGGCCGAGCGCACGGTGACGGAGATCGAGCGCAAGGTCGAGGCCGAGACCGGCCAGAAGCTGCCGAAGGCCGAAGGCATCCTCGAGGTGCACCCGAAGAAGAGCTTCGGGTTCGGCGAGATCTTCGCCTCGATGGTGCACAAGCACCGCGGCCGCAGCATCCTGGCGCTGGTGCTGATGATCGCCCAGGCCTTTCTGTTCAACGCGGTGTTCTTCACCTACGGGCTGGTGCTGGCGAAGTTCTACGGCGCGCCGGAGAACCGGGCCGGCGTGTTCCTGGTGCCGCTCGCCATCGGCAACTTCCTCGGTCCGCTCTTGCTCGGCCACTTCTTCGACACGATCGGCCGGCGCCGGATGATCGCCGGCACCTTCGGCTTAAGCGGGCTCCTGCTCCTGGCCACGGCGGTGGTGTTCGGCCTCGACCTGTTCACCGCCTGGACCCAGACCTTCGCCTGGATCGCGATCTTCTTCGTCGCCTCGGCGGCCGCCAGCTCGGCCTACCTCACGGCGAGCGAGATCTTCCCGCTCGAGACGCGGGCGCTCGCCATCGCGGTGTTCTACGCGCTCGGCACCGGCGCCGGCGGCGTGGTGGCGCCCTGGCTGTTCACCCACCTGATCGAGTCCGGCCAGCACTGGGCGCTGGCGGGGGGCTACGCCGGGGCGGCACTGCTGCTCGTGATCGCCGCGGTGACGGAGTGGCGGCTCGGGGTCAACGCGGAGGGGAAGTCGCTGGAGAGCATCGCGGATCCGTTGTCGAAGGCGGGGTGAGGGGGGATTCCGGCTTCAACTGCCGGTTCTCCCACTGCCGCCGGAGCGGTTCCTCGCGCTTTCGTCGCCGACAGGGCGGCCGCAGTGGCGGGAGCCTCGCCTCGTGTCCCCCGGTCGGCCTCGCCGGGCCGCAGGTCGGTCGGATCGCGCCCGGCGCGGATCAAACCGACCATCTCACCGCGGAACTCCGCCGGGGACGGGGCTGCGGGTTCCCGACCTGGCCGAAACACCTCGCAGGTCAGTGCAGGGCCGCCGCCCGCTCCGTCGCGGGCAGCATCGCCGCCTCGTCGATGAGGGCCGCCCGCGCGCGGGCGAGGCGGGCCTCCGCCGCCCC
>NZ_LABY01000120.1 GCF_001043975.1 Methylobacterium variabile | reverse complement strand
CAGGAGCAGGCGGGCACGCGCGCGCTCGACCGCCTCGGCGGACTGATCCGTGCCTTGCCCTTGGCGGGAGCCGCCTTCCTCGTCGCGGCCCTCGCGCTCGCCGGCGTTCCGCCGCTCTCCGGGTTCTGGAGCGAGGAGGAGATCCTTGCCGTCGCGTCGCGACACGGTCCCGGGGCAGGGGTACTCGTCGTGTTGCTCGTCCTTCTCGGCGGGACCTACATCGGTCGCGCGGGGGCCGCGGCCTTCCTCGGTCCGCGCCGCGGCCCGACGGAGCCCGGCAAACCCGCCTGGACGATGCGCGCGGGGACGCTCGCGCTGGCGCTCGCCGCAGCGGGACTCGGATGGCTGCTGGCCGGCCGCCTCGACGCATTCCTGCCCTTCGGGGCAGGCCCCGGGGCCGAGGTCGCCTGGAGGAACCTCGGTATCGCGGCCGGCCTCCTGGGCCTCGGCATCGGTGCTGTCAGGGGAAGGGACGGATCGCCGGCGCTCGGCCCGTGGCCCGGCCGTCTCGCCGCCGGGCTGTCGGCGATCACGACGGCCCCGGCGCGCTGGACGACGCGGCTCGCACGGCGCCTCGGGCCGGTGGAGGATGCGCTCGACGCGGCGGCCCGAGGCGTCGCCGGCTGGGCCTGGAGCGCCGGTCGGACGGCCGGTCGCGTCGAAGCGCGCGGTTTCGCGCGCCTGGGGGACGGGCTTGCGGCTTGGCTGGCCGCCGGGGGCGAGCGGCTCCGCGCGCTCCAGGCCGGCCGCCTCTACCTCTACACGCTCGGCCTGTTCGCCTGGGCCACGGCCGCCCTCGCGGCCGGCGCCCTCCTGCTCTGGCTCTGAATCCGGGTTGACCCGATGCTCACGGCGACGATCCTCCTTCCACTCATGACAGGCCTCGTCGTTTTGGCGCTGCCGCGCGACCGCCCGGGTCTCGCACGTCGCGTCGCGCTCGGCGGCGCGGTCCTGACGCTCGCCGCGGCGCTGACGCTCTGGGCCGGCCTCGAGCCGGGGGGCGGCGACCTGCAATGGCGGACGACCTTGCCTTGGATCCCGTCCGTCGGGGCGGCCTACGACGTCGCCGTCGGCGGCCTCTCCCTGTCGCTGATCCTGCTCACCGCGGTCCTGCTCACGGCGGTGATGGTCTACGCGCTGCCTGGGCACGACCGGGCGCACGCCCACGCCTTCCTGTTCCTGCTGCTCGCGACCGGGCTCATCGGCCTGTTCGCGGCCCGGGACCTGCTGCTGTTCTACCTGTTCTTCGAGGTCGGCCTGGTGCCGATGTACTTCATCGTCGGCATCTGGGGCGGGGAGCGGAGGCGCTACGCGGCGCTGAAGTTCTTCCTCTACACGCGGGCCGGCAGCCTGGCGATGCTGCTGGGCTTCCTCGCCCTCTACCTGGCGATGGAGCCGCACACCTTCTCGCTGCCGGCCATCGCGCGGGCGAAGCCGCTGGACGGCCCCTCGCTCGCCGGGAGCCTCGCCTTCCTGGCGCTGCTCGCGGGCTTCGGCGTCAAGCTCCCGGTCGTGCCGCTGCACAATTGGCTGCCCGACGCCCACGTGGAGGCGCCGACGGAGGGCAGCGTCGTCCTGGCGGGCCTGCAGCTCAAGATGGGCGGCTACGGGATGCTCGCCGTCCTGCTGCCGGTCCTGCCGGAAACCACATCCCGGTTCGGCTGGCTTCTCGTCGCGCTGGCGCTGGCCTCGCTCCTCTACGGCGCCTTGGCGGCGCTGGCTCAGACGGACATGAAGCGGCTCGTCGCGTACACCTCGGTCAACCACATGGGCTTCGTCACGCTCGGCGTCGCGGTCATGGCGATGGCCGGAGGGGAGGGCGCCCGGCAGCTGGCCTTCAACGGAGCCGCCGCGCAGATGGTCAGCCACGGCCTCCTCACCGGTGGCATGTTCCTGATGGTGGGCATGCTCCAGCACCGTGCCGGCACGAGGGAGATCGGACACTTCGGAGGGCTGATCGGCGCGATGCCGGCCTTCAGCGGCCTGCTCGGCCTGCTGGCCTTCGGGTCGCTCGGGCTCCCCGGGCTGTCCGGCTTCATCGCCGAGTTCCAGGCCATCGGCGCCGCGCTGCAGCTCTCCGCCTGGGTCGCCGGCATCGCGGTCCTGGCCGTCCTCGTGACGACCGCGGTCTACCTGAGGCTGGTCACCGGCCTGCTGATGGGGCGCGTGCCCCCGCACGCGCCGCCGCTGGCGCCCCTGACGGCGAGCGAGGCGTGGTCGGCGGGCGGGCTCGCGGCGCTGTCGCTCGGCGTCGGAACCCTGCCGGCCGTCCTCCTCGCGCTGCTGGACGGCACGACCGCGGCGCTGGCGCACCTCCCGTGACCGGTGGGCAGACGATGGGCGGCTGCATGGACCTCGGCGCCGTCGCGCCCGAGATGGTCCTGGCCGGGACCGCACTCGCGCTGGTCCCGGTTGCCGGCTGGGTCCGGGGCCGGTGGCGCCGCCTGCCGGCCGCCATCGCGCTCCTCGCCCTCCTCGTCGCGATGGGCCTGACCGCGCCGATGTTGACGTCCACGCCGCGGGAGGCCTTCTGCGGCACCTACGCCGTCGATCCGTTCCGGGGCTTCTACCAGTTGGTCGTCGAGGCCGGCGCCCTGGTGAGCCTGCTCTCGCTCGCCTCCCACTTCCGCGCGAGCGAGCAGGAACCGCACCACCCGGTCGCGCTCCTCATGGCGACCGCCGGCGGCATGGGACTCGTGGCGGCCACCGACCTCGGCCTGATCATCCTGTTCCTGCAGATGGTGAGCTTTCCCTCGTACCTGCTCGTGCTGCTCGTGCGTAGCGACGGGCCGGCGCAGGAGGCGGCGCTCAAGTATTTCCTGTACGGCGCCGCCGCACTCGCGGTGATGGCCTACGGCCTCACCTTCCTGTTCGGCCTCACCGGCAGCCTGAACCTGCGGGCCATCGGGGCGGGCCTGGCCGGTGCCGACCGGGCCTGGGTCGCACTGGCCTTCGGCCTGGTCGTCGTCGGTTACGGGTTCGAGATGGCGCTGGTGCCCTTCCACGTCTGGGCCCCCGACGTCTTCCAGGGCGGGGCGGCCCCGGTCTCCGGTTTCGTCTCGGTCGTGCCGAAAGTGGCCGCCTTCGCCGGCCTGCTCCGCTTCCTTCTGGAGGCGATGCCGAGCGGCCTCTCCGCCTGGCCGACCGTGCTCTCGCTCGTGGCCGCCGCGACGATGACCTTCGGCAACTTGCTGGCGCTCCGCCAGGATAGCCTGAAACGCCTGCTGGCCTATTCGAGCATGGCCCAGGCCGGCTACATGCTGATGGCCGTGGCGGTGGCCGGCCAAGTCCCCGGTGCCCTCCCGGCCGTCGGCTACTACCTCCTCGCCTACCTCCTGATGAACCTCGCGGCCTTCACGGTGATCGCGCAGGTCGAGCGCGTGATCGGGGACGACGGCTTCGCCGCGGTCCGCGGCCTCGGACGGCGAGCGCCATGGCCAGGGGCGGCGCTGGCACTCGCGCTTCTGTCGCTTGCCGGCGTCCCGCCGCTGGCAGGCTTCGCCGGCAAGGTCTTCCTGCTCGTGGCCGCCATCGAGGGTGGGCTCGCCTGGCTTGCCGTGGTGGCCGCCGCCAACATGGCGGTGGCGCTCTTCTACTACGCAGCCGTGATCGCGGAGATGTATTTCAAGGAACCGGAACGCCCCGAGGGCCTGGCTCCCGGCGCCGGCTACGCATGGGCGCTCGGTCTATGCACGGCGGGGACGCTGGGCTTCGGCATCGCGCCGGGTCTGGCGCGCGGTCTGGCACAGCTCGGCTCGACGCTGCTGCGGTAGGAATGGTTCTGCCGGGTTGTCCAGGCAGGCGGGGGAGCGGCCGGAGGCAGCGCCCTCCGGCGGGACCGGGCTCATCTGCGAAACGCTCCGCCGCGGCGCCCGGCGGCGCTCAGGCGGCCCAGAACGGGCTGTCGCGTGCCGGCTCTACGTCGCGCGGTTCTCCTGCACGCCCAGTCCGAGGGCGTTGGTGACCTCCTCGAACCGGGCGCTCGCGTCCGACCAGTCCTGGGCGAAATCGAACAGCTCGCGCATGGCCGGGGAGATCTCCTTGTAGGCGGCCAGGGCGGCGACGAGGGCACCGAGCGAGAGCTGGCCCTGGACGACGAGGTAGCCGCCGATCGAAAAGAAGAAGAACGGTGTGAGGTTCGAGGTGTAGTTGTACAGTCCCTTGAGCCGGCCATTGAGTTCGTTGATTTCGATCCGCACCCTTTCGAGCTCCCGCGCTTGGTGCATCTGCCGGGGCACGATCGATGGCCGGCGGGTCCCGCCCGACGTCCGTTCCGACCCGGGATCGGTGAGGAGGGCCCCCAATGCCCGCGTGGCATGGACCCGCTGGCGAACCTTCGCATTCAATCGCGCCTGCAACCGCGGGAGGATGGTCAGCTGAACTGGCAGCATGATGAGGGCCGCGAGCGCCAGGGCGGCGTTCTGCATGAGGAGGAAGACGACGCTGGTCGCGAGCGTGCCGCCCTGGACAAGCGGCACCACCACCAAGCTACCCCCGAAGTAGCCGATGGGCTCGACCTCCTGGACGGCGACCGCGGCCAATGTCGCCCGCCGCTCGGGCAAGCGTTCGCCCCGTGCGCGCCGGGCGACGGCGAGGCGCAGGCGCCGCACGAGGCGCTCGTTCACGCGCCCACGGACCCGATTGACGGCGTATTTGGCGAGACCGCTGAGCGTGAGCACGGCCAGATAGCTGGCGCAAAGCGCGAACAGCAGCTCGACGCGGCCCAAAGCGAAGCCGAGGAAAGTCATTCTCGGCTGACTGTCGCCCGAGGCGTCGGCGAGGGCGTGGTTGATGATGTGCTTGGGGATCTCGAGGAGGAGCCAGGCCGCCGGGAGTGTCAGGATGGACAGCAGCACGAGGCGGAACTGCAGCCGCGACGTCGCACGCACGACGTAGGCTTCCAGCCCCACGGCCATGCGCTTGCGGGGTCCGGGCGATCCCACCGCGTCCATGGATGCAGGGCCGCGCGACGGGACCGCCCCTCGCATGCGGCCGCGGTCCAGCCGGACGAAGGCGCTGCGCAGGCCGAACCGGACCGCGAGCCAGGCGGTCCAGGCGGGCGCCACGATGAGGACCAGCACCGTCACGAGGTCGATCCACCAGTGGGCGTGAGGATGGTCGAGGGGCATCGCCCGATGGATCAGGTCGTGGATGAACGACGGTGTCAGCAATGGGTACTCCTGGCGATGGTGTCTAGCGCCCCGGAGGGGAACGACCCGGCGCCTCCGGAGGAGCCTCCGGGCCCCCGACAAGTCCGTCCCGGTGAGTTCCACCCGCTCCCGAGGGTGGCCCTCCCGGCCGCATGGGCATGCAGCGGTCCCCTGGGAGCGCGGGCGGCGCGCCGCCCGGCGCGCTCGACGGCGTTCGGCCGGGTCCTCCGAACGCCCGGCGCTTGGGCCAGGCCGGGAGTGGGCACGGCGATCCCATACCGACGTCCGCCCTACATTCCGGCGTGCGCGTAGCGGGGCGTTCCCAGCCGGAACCTTACCCGCCACGACCGAAGCCGAGTGCGTATGCGTCGTCCGCGACGAGGCGGGCAAAGGCGAGCGCGTCGCGGCGGCGCTCGGCGGGCGTCCCGTAGAGGGAGGCCGCCTCGGGCTCCCTGCGAATACGCAGGGCCTCGTCGATGATGCGGTGCCACTCCGGCTGGAAGGTGATCAACCCGTACAGGCCGGCGTCGCTCTTCGAGGGCACCACCCTGGTCGAGAGTATGTAATGGAGCCTGCACATGCCGAGCACGGTCCGTTCGACGGCTTCGGTGGCGGGCGGTTCCGCATCGCTTCCCGGGTCGGGTTCGAGCCACGAACCCCGGTGTTCGTCGATGCGGGCCAGGGCCCATCGCTCCAGGTCCGCCGGCCCGCGCCAGAGCCCCGTGCCCGCGCAGAGCGGCCCGCGCACCGTCACCGCGCTGGCTCCCAGGACGCTCCAGGTGAGCGGATGCCTATCGTGACACCCGGACGAGAGGAAGCGGCCCTGCTTGACGCAGGGTCCGCTCGGGATGGCAAACGGACCGGCCCGCAGGTCGTCCCAGGTCAGATAGATTCCGTCGAGCGCCGGGATCTCCCGGTCGAGCGCGAGGCCGGCGTGGACCTTCGCGAGGGCAGCCGTTTCGCCGGCCCCCGGTCGGGCCGGGGACACGGCTACGAAATCCACGTCGCTGAGGGGCGGCCGGAAGTCGCCCATGGCGGCGGAACCGACGAGGTACAAGGCCTCGACGAACCCCGGGACGGCGGCATCGACCAAGCCGAGGTAGGCGTCCGCGACGCTCAGTGCGAGCGGGTGGGTGGTCATGGTCTCGCCAGGCTCGTGCGGTTGATCGGGGAGGGAGGCTGACGCCTCTCCAGGTTCGACCGCGCCGGGCTCCCGCCGGGACGGGTCAGGTGGGGCCCAGGGGCGGAGGGCGGCAGGCTCGGCACGGCCGCGTCTCAGCCGATCCGTGCCGCGCGCAGGCGCAGGGCGTTGCCGATCACGCTCACCGACGAGAGCGCCATCGCGGCCGCCGCGATGACCGGCGAGAGGAGGATGCCGAGGAACGGGTAGAGCAGTCCGGCGGCCACCGGCACGCCCAACGCGTTGTAGATGAAGGCGAAGAACAGATTCTGGCGGATGTTGCGCATCGTTGCCCGGGACAGGCGGCGTGCCCGGACGATGCCGACCAAGTCCCCGCGGAGCAGCGTCACGCCCGCGCTCTCGATGGCGACGTCGGTGCCGCCGCCCATCGCGATCCCGACGTCCGCGACGGCGAGGGCGGGGGCGTCGTTGACCCCGTCCCCGGCCATCGCCACGACCGCACCGTCGCCCTGGAGCGCCCTGACCGCTTCCGCCTTCCGGTCGGGCAGGACCTCGGCCTCGACCTCGTCGATGCCGAGCGACCTGGCGACGAACTCGGCCGTTGTCCGACTGTCGCCGGTCAGCATGACGATGCGCAAGCCTGCCTCCCGCAGCCGTCGCACGGCCTCGAACGT
Source organism: Methylobacterium variabile (assembly GCF_001043975.1). Lineage (GTDB taxonomy): Bacteria > Pseudomonadota > Alphaproteobacteria > Rhizobiales > Beijerinckiaceae > Methylobacterium > Methylobacterium variabile. The sequence goes on along the minus strand of NZ_LABY01000120.1, from coordinate 2,807 downwards.
GCTCGTCTTGATGGGGTCTTGGATGGCGATGACGCCGGCCGGCTTCCCGCCCACGGCGACCAGGACCGCCGTGGCACCGCGTGCCCGCATCTCCTCGGCCTTTGCATGAAGCGCCGCCGCGTCGACCCCTTGCTCCTCCAGGAAGCGCCCGTTGCCGACGGCTACGCGGCGGCCCTCGACCGTACCGAGCGCGCCCTTGCCGGTCGGAGCGTCGAAGTCGGTGGCAACGGCACCCGGGATGCCGCGCTCTTCCGCGGCCCGGACGATGGCGAGTGCCAGGGGGTGCTCGCTCGCGCGTTCGACCGCGGCGGCGAGGTGCAGCACGTCGGCGTCCGTGAAGCCGGGGGCCGGGAGCACCGCTGTGACCTTGGGCTTGCCCTCCGTAAGCGTTCCGGTCTTGTCGACGACGAGCGTGTCGACCTTCTCCATCCGCTCCAGGGCTTCGGCATTCTTGACCAGCACCCCGTTCTGCGCGCCGCGTCCGACTCCCACCATGACCGACATCGGCGTCGCCAGGCCGAGGGCGCAGGGGCAGGCGATGATGAGGACGGCGACAGCCGCGAGGAGGGCATAGGTGAACCGCGGCTCCGGGCCGACGGCCATCCAGGCGACGAAGGCGAGCGCCGCGACGGCGATGACCATGGGGACGAACCAGGCCGCCGCGTCGTCCACCAGGCGCTGGACGGGCGCCCGCGAGCGCTGGGCCTCGGCGACCATCGCGACGATGCGGGCCAGGGTGGTCTCGGACCCGACCCGCGTCGCGCGCATGACGAAGCCCCCGGTCGTGTTCAGGCTTCCGCCGACCACGGAGGAGCCGGGTTCCTTCGAGACGGGGACGGGCTCGCCGCTGATCATCGCCTCGTCCACCGCCGAGCGCCCCTCGACGACCTCGCCGTCGACCGGCACCTTCTCGCCGGGCCGGACGCGCAAGCGGTCCCCGACCGCCACCTCCGAGACGAGCACCTCCTCGTCGGTTCCGTCCGTCCCGAGACGCAGGGCCTTCTGCGGCGCGAGATCGAGCAGCGCCCGGATCGCGCCCGAGGTGCGCTCGCGGGCCCCGAGTTCCAGCACCTGCCCGAGCAGCACCAGGACGGTGATGACCGCCGCGGCCTCGAAGTAGGCCGGAACCGCCCCGTCGTGGCCGCGAAGCCCTTCGGGGAAGAGACCTGGCGCCACGGTCGCGGCGACGCTGTAGAGGTAGGCCGCGCCGGTTCCGAGGGCGATGAGGGTGAACATGTTGAGGCGGCGGTTCACCAGCGACTGCCAGCCCCGCTCGAAGAACGGCCAACCCGCCCAGAGGACGACCGGAGAGGCGAGCAGGAACTGGGCCCAGTTCGAGGTTTGCAGGCCGAGGCGGTCGACGAGACCCGTAAGGTGTCCTCCCATCTCCAGGGCGAACACGGGGAGGGTGAGGACGAGGCCGACCCGGAAGCGGCGACTCATGTCCTTGAGCTCGGCGTTCTCGACCGGGCCGCTCGTCGGCGTGAGCGGCTCCAGCGCCATCCCGCAAATCGGACAGCTGCCCGGTCGGTCGCGGCGAATCTCCGGGTGCATCGGACAGGTGTAGACCGCCCCGACCGGCCCTTCCGACGACCGCTTGTCCGCCGACAGGTACCGTGCGGGATCGGCCACGAACTTCGAGCGGCACCCAGCCGAGCAGAAGTGATAGATCGCGTGACCGTGCTCGGCGTGGTGGGTCGTGGTTCCCGGGTCGACCCGCATGCCGCAGACGGGATCCGTCGCGGACGCGCCGGCCGCCGGCGCTGCACCGTGACCATCACGATGCCCGTGGGCATGAGGCTCGGGGTTGGCGTGGTCCATGGGTTCGGGCCTCCAAGCTGCTGCGGGCCGGGGCATGGCCGGCGAGGCGGCCGTGCGGTTCGTCGGCGAGGGAACCGGGCTGGGTGGGACGTTCAAAGGTCGTGCTCCGCAATGACCTCAGCCGCCGCCCATGATGCGGTCGATGCGCGCCCCGATGCTGCGGACCCGGGCGGCATGCTCGGCCCACAGGCGGCGCGCGACGGCGGATCGGGCATCCCGGCTGGCGGACGGTGCCGCAGGAACCTCGCGGCCGCTCCGGTCGGGAGCGGGCAGTGCAGTGCCGGCGAGGGGGACGCCGGTCCCGGCGAGGCGGACGCGGACTCGCTGACAGTAGGTGATGGAGCGTGGACTCATCCGCTCCTCGCCGTGGCCCGCCCTGTACTTCATCAGCGTGCGGCAGAGATCCCCCTGCGCGAGCTTCCAAGCTTGTGCGAGGTAGGCGACGCCGAAGCGGATGTTGGTCGCGGGATCGAGGAGGGCACCGGCGGAACCCGTGTGGCCGAGCATGGCCGCGGTTGCCGGCCGGACCTGCATCAGCCCGAGCTCACCGACCCCGCCGACCGCGCCGGCGTCGTATCCGCTCTCCACGTACGCGACCGCGTCGGCGACGGCTGGGGGCAATCCGCGCGCCTCGGCCTCGCGCGCGAGCATCCGACGATAGATGGCCTGTTGCGCCGCCCCTGCCGCTCCGTCGCCCGAGGGCACCGGCGCGGCAGGGGCGGGCGAGATCACGGGCCCATCCCCGACAGCGACGGCTGGAGCCGGAAGGAGGAGTGCCGCGCACAGGAAGAGGAACGGCCGGGAAGGAGGGAGAGCGGCCGCGCCCGGGAACCCTCCTCGTGCGGCCGCGGTCGCTCTCCCCGGCGGGGCCGCCCTCGTCATGGCCTGCTGTCTCATCGCGCTTCCCGGATGCGCGTGATCTCGGGCCGCCGCAGCTCAATCTCGGCCATTGAGCCCCAGACGGTCGAGGTCATCCGTGAGTTCCT
>NZ_LABY01000012.1 GCF_001043975.1 Methylobacterium variabile | reverse complement strand
GCCGGCGCGCCGGCCGGTCTGGAGGGCCATGGCGATTCCTCTTACGCGTCGAGGACATGCCGGGTTCCGCGGACCCGGCTGCTCCCGGTTGTCGCCGAGGCGCCGAATGCCCGCAAGACGCCGCGGCGGGCTGCCCACGGTTTTCACCGTACCCTTGTCCCCGGTGCCGCAGTACCCGACATGGCTTGTGCGGCCCTGACCGGCCGCGACTGGCGAGGGCAGGACGATGACGACCGATCGCGGCGACGAGCGGATGGAACTTCTGATGAAGGTCGAGGGCATGACCTGCCAGGGCTGCGTCGCCGCGGTGACGAAGGCGATCCAGCGCCTCGATCCGGGGGCCCAGGTGAGCGTGGACCTCGAAACCGGCCGGCTCTCCGCCGTCACCGCCGCCCAGGCCCTCGAGGTGGCCCAGGCCCTCGGCCGCGCCGGCTACGACGCCGAGGCCATGACCGGGTGACGTGACCGGGTGAGGTGACGGCCGCGGCCGGGCGGTCGCGGGACCCGGCCGTGGACAGGGATCCCGGCCGAGGCGCGCTCTAACGTTCGTTTAAGCCCCCTCTGCGAGGGTTCCGGTGTTCGCAGTGTAGGGGCGCCGGGGCCGCGAGGTTCCCCGCGCTGGCGTGGCGGTGTGCGTATCAACAGTGCCTTTGCGTCCCTGATCGATGCCCGGCTGGCGGGCCTCGTCCACGACTCCGCCGCGGGCGACCCGGCCGAGCGGGCCCGTCACGAGCGGTTCCTGATCTCCCGGCTCGCCACCGGCGCCGTGCTGATGGCGATGCTGCCGCCCTACCTCCTCTGGCGCGGCGTGCCGACGCTGGTCGAGGCAGCGGCGGCGGCCTGCCTGGTGCTTCCTGTCGTCGCGGCCCTGCTGCTCGCGCGCACCGGCAACCTCACCCTCGCCCACGGCCTGTCCTCGGCGGCCCTCACCGGGCTGATCGTCTGCCTGGCGAGCCTGACCGGTGGGCCGACCTCGGCGGCCAGCATCTGGCTGGTGATGATCCCGGTCGAGGCGCTGCTCGCCGGCTCGCACCGGTCCGCCCTGGTGGCGGCGGCCTTCGCGATGCTGGGGGCGGTGACGGTCGCGCTCATCGAGCCCGCCGCCGCCGGCTTCAGCTTCTTCTCCTGGCCGGCGGCCCTGGCGATGCCGGTCTTCGCCATCACGGCGATCTGCCACGTGCTGGCGCTCTCCCTCGAGCATCGCCGCCGGGAGGGCCGCTGGAGCGACCGGCTCCACGCCGCCTCCCTGCGGGATGCCCTGCTCCTCGACGCGATCGACGACCTCGTGACCTGGCACGACCGCAACGGCAGCGTGCTGCAGGCGAGCCCGGCCGCGCAGTCGCTCGCCGGCACGGCGCCGGACGCCCTGGAGGGCCGCGGCCTGTTCAACCGCGTCCACGTCTCGGACCGGCCCGCCTTCCTGACCGCGCTCAGCGACGCGGCCGGCCAGGCCCACCCGGTGACGGTGCAGTTCCGCCTCCACGCCGCCGGGGAGGCGGGCGAGCCCGGCCGGGTGATCTGGGCCGAGATGCGGGCCCACCGGGTGCCGGGAGCCGCGGTGCCGGCGGCGGCCGGCGAGGCCGCCGTGGTGGCGGTGACCCGCGACGTCTCGGAGCACCGCCGCCGGGCCGAGGAGCTCGACCAGGCCCGGGCGGCGGCGGAGCGCGCCGACGAGGTCAAGAGCCGGTTCCTCGCCACCGTGAGCCACGAGCTGCGCACGCCGCTCAACGCCATCATCGGCTTCTCGGAGATGCTGGAGGCCGAATCGACCCTGGCGCTCGGGCCGGAGCGGCGGCGGGAATATGCCGGCATCATCCACGCTTCGGGCCAGCACCTCCTCGAGGTGGTGAACGCGCTCCTCGACATGTCGCGGATCCAGAGCGGCAACTTCGACTACGTGCCCGAGCCGTTCGACCTCGCCGGGCTCGCCCGCGGCTGCTGCGACCTGATGCAGATCCGCGCCGACCAGGGCGGCGTGAGCCTGCGGCGCGCCATCGCCGCCGACCTGCCGGAGGTCACGGCCGACCCCCGGGCCTGCCGGCAGATGCTGATCAACCTCCTGTCGAACGCCGTGAAGTTCACGCCCCGGGGCGGCGAGGTGGTGCTGTCGGTGCGCCGGGTGTTCGACCGGGTCGAGATGGCGGTGGTCGATACCGGCATCGGCATCGCCGAGGCCGACCTGCCGCGCCTCGGCGATCCCTTCTTCCAGGCCGGTGTCGGCGCGGGCGCCGCCTATGGCCGCCCGCACGAGGGCACCGGCCTCGGGCTCTCGGTGGTGCGCGGCCTCGTCGGGCTGCACCACGGCGAGCTCTCCGTCGAGAGCAGCCCGTCGCACGGGACGCGGGTGGTGGTGACCCTGCCGCTCGACTGCCGCGGCGGCCGCGCGGTTCCCGGCGGGCCGGTGCCGATCCGCACCGGCGCCCTTGTCGGGGCCTTCGCGGTCGAGGCGCCCACCACGATGCGGTTGACCGGCTGAGCCCCGCCGTCAGACGAGAAGGAGACGCGATGTCCGAGGCGCCAGCCCGGCGACATGATCCCGACGTGGCGTTGACCGCGGAGGCGCGGCTGGCGCCGCGGCCGCGGCCGGCCCCGCGCGCGCCGCGCGCGTCCCGGACCGCCGCCCCGCGGCCCGCCGGCGCCCTCGATCGCCTGCGGGTCCGGGCCGACCGGCTGATGCGGCACCCGGTCGGCATCGTCGGCGGCCTCCTCGCCCTCGGGGCGGTGGCGGCGGTGGCGGCGAACGCCCTGAGCTTCCAGACCGGCCGCCACCCGGCCCCGCTCTTCGCCAAGGCGCCGCCGCGGCCGGAGCCCGCCGGGGGCGCCGCGCCGTCGACGACGGCCCGCGCCGAGGCGTCACGGGCCCAGGGTCAGGACACGCCGCGCGCGCCCAAGGAGGATGCGCCGCGGGTTCCGAAACCCGACGGGATCGGCGCGCTGATCCAGGACGGCGACCACGCCACCGCCTCGGTCGGCCCGAAGGCAGTCCCGGCCAGGCAGGCGGCCTCAACGGCCGCCAAGCCGGCTTCGGGCGGGACGGCGGCCGCGAAGGCGCCGCCGGCCAGGGACGGAGCGGTCAAGGAATCCGGCAAGGCCGCGCCCGCTCACGCGGCGGCGCCCGTCCGCGAGGCGAGGGCGGCGGAGCCCGCCCGGGCCGCGGCCCTCCATGCCGGCGCGGCCGCATCCGGCGGCACGCCCGACAAGGCGGTCGCCTTCGCCCAGCGCGCCCTGGTGAAGCTCGGCTACGGCCCGCTTGCCGTGGACGGGATCGCCGGCCCGAGCACCCGCGCGGCGCTGGCGCGCTTCGAGCGCGAGCGCCGGCTGCCGGGCGCCAGCGTGGCGCGCCGGACCCTTCAGGAACTCGAGGCGCGATCGGGCCTGAAGCCCGAGTGAGGCGGGGGTTTCCCCGCCGCGCCTTCAGAACCCGACGCTGTCCACCACCTTGCGGAAGCGCGGCAGCATCGCGTCGCGGTCGGGAGCGCGGACCACGCCGACGGCGCGGAAGTAGCCGTCGGGTTGGAAGCGGATGGTCTGCGACACCACCACCGGGGTGCCCGAGGGCACGTCGGTGGCCCGCGCCACGATCTCGTGCCAGTCGGCGCCGTTCTGGCGGAAGCCCTGCGAGCGCTCGATCACGAAGTCCTTCATGGTCTGGTTCGAGTACAACGCGGCCCGCGCGAAGGCGTCGCGCTGCTCGGCCGAGGGCGCGGGCTGCACCGCCTCGGCCAGGACCAGGATCGGCTGCTCAAGGTTCATCATCTGGTCCTTCGGCCCGTCGGTGTAGAGCACCGAGTTGCCGCCGAGCACCCGCACCGGGCGGAAGCCCGCGGTCTCGGTGACCCGGAACGGCAGGGCCGCCACCTGCTGGTCGAGGGTCAGGGCCGGGCGCACCCGCACGCTGGTCAGCATGCCGCGCATCGCCTCGTCCGTCTCGGCGCCCGGCAGGGTCTGGCCGATGATGATGCCGGTCACGGTCGGGTCGGAGACGAGGAAGACCCACTTGTGCAGGGCCGGCGTGCCGGGGGGCTGCTCGATCGGCTGCTCGCCGGTGAACAAGATGCCCTCGCGGCCGTCGGCGAGCTTCAGCTCCTCGCGGCTCTTCACGATCAGGCCCTGGCTCTTCAGGTTCTCGTCCGTGAAGTTGGCGGTCAGGTCGCGGTAGGCCTGGGGCGGCAGCTCGACCACCGAGACCGTGGCGCCGCCGCTCTGGCGCTCGAACCCGGTGAAGCGGCGCGACACCACCATCTCCTTCGCCGGCTCGAAGCCGAAGCGCGAGCCCGGCGGATAGATCGGGTCGGCCGCGAGGGCCCCCGCGGGAAAGCCGGCGAGGCAGGACAGGAGCGCCAGGGCGCGCAGCGACAGGGGACTCGTCGACATGAGACTCGTCTCTGGGTTCGGCTGACGCCGCCCGGAACGGGCGGCGCGCGGGGGCTGCGCGGATGGGTCGGCCGCCCGCGCCGGTCTGTCAAGCGCGGCAGAACGCCGAGACGCGTCGCAGGGTCAGGTTGAGGCGCCCGCCCGCCGGCACGGCCTCGGGGAGGGCCGACGCCGCGGGCCCGAGGAGGTCGGGCGTCGCGCTCAGGATGCGGTCGACGCCGTGGAAGATCAGGCGCGACGGCCCGCCGATCACCAGGGCGTCGCCGGAGGCGAGGCGCACGGAGCGGGTCGGGGCGCCGCGCTCGAGGCCGCCGTACCGGAACAGGGCGGTGGCGCCGAGGGACAAGGAGAGCACCGGGGCGGCGAACTCCGCCTCGTCCCGGTCCTGGTGCAGCCCCATCCGGGTACCGGGTGAGTAGAGGTTGACGAGGCAGGCCTCGGGCTCGGCCGGGCAGCCGGCGAGCGCGTCCCAGGCCCGCCTCACCGCCGCCGGCATCGCCGGCCAGGGCCGGCCGGTCTCCGGGTGCGTCGCCTGGTAGCGGTAGCCCGCCCGGTCCGAGACCCAGCCGAGGGGACCGCAATTCGTCATCCGGACCGAGAACGGCTTGCCGGTGCGGGGCATTGCCGGCGTGAAGGGTGGGGCCTCGCGCAGCACGCAAGCGAGATCGGCGGCGAGCGCGGCCTGGGCGTCGGCGTCGAGGTAGCCCGGGTGATGGATCAGGCCGGGGGCGAGTTCGATCACGGGTCGGCATCTCCGTGGGGGATCTCACGCCCTAGCCGATTTCCGGGTGAGCCGGCAGGCCCGCCGTGATAGGGCCCGACCCATGACCACCCGCACCGCCACCCTGATCGGCTCCGGCGCCATTCTGCTCTGGTCGCTGCTCGCCCTGTTCACCGCCGCCTCCGGCGCGGTGCCGCCGTTCCAGCTCGCCGCGATGACGTTCCTGGTCGGCGGCCTCCTCGGCTGCGCCAGCTGGATCGTCCGGCCCTCCGGCCTCGCCGCCCTGCGCCAGCCCCCCGCGGTGTGGGCCCTCGGCATCGTCGGGTTGTTCGGCTACCACGCGCTCTACTTCGCGGCCCTGCGCCTCGCGCCGCCGGCGGAGGCCGGGCTCATCAGCTATCTCTGGCCGCTGCTGATCGTGCTCTTCTCCGCCCTGCTGCCGGGGGAAGGGGGCCTGCGCGCCGCGCACCTCGCCGGCGCCCTCCTCGGCCTCGCCGGGGTGGTGGCGCTCTTCCTCGGCCGCGGCTCGCTCAGCTTCGAGGCCGCCGCCCTGCCGGGCTACGCCGCGGCGGCGACGTGCGCCTTCCTGTGGTCGGGCTACTCGGTGCTGTCGCGCCGGGTCGGCGCGGTGCCGACGGACGCCGTGGCGGGCTTCTGCCTCGCCACCGCGGCGCTCAGCCTGGTCTGCCACCTCGCCTTCGAGCGCACGGTCTGGCCGGAGGGCGCAGGCCAGTGGGCGGCGGTCGCCGCACTCGGCCTCGGGCCGGTCGGGGCGGCGTTCTACCTCTGGGACATCGGCGTAAAGCGCGGCGACATCCGCCTCCTCGGCGTCGGCTCCTACGCCGCCCCGGTGCTCTCGACCCTGATCCTCGTCGCCGCCGGCTACGCGCCGGCGACCTGGTCGCTGGCGCTGGCCTGCGGGCTCATCGTGGCCGGAGCGCTGGTGGCGACGCGGGCCGGCAGGGGCCGGGAGGCGGTGGCGGAGGGCGGGCGTTAGCGGGATCCGGCGGCAGGGGCCGATCAAGGCCGTCCTGCGAGACACGGCTCCCGGATTCTTCCGGACGTGTGCGGCGCGTCGGGAGTGTCTGGTTGCGCGCGTCGTCTGCACGCGCGGTGCCGAGGGGCATGGAGCGAGACGGGCGCAGATCGCCGGAGTGAGTGCACATGGCAGGGCACCGGGACAAGCTTGCCGGTCTCGACTGTCAGATTGCCGAAGCTGTCGCCGAGCGCGAGGATCTCATCCTGCGCATCCCGGGCCTGCCGCCCCGTATCCCCGAGAAGGCAGACGCCGCCGCGCGCCACCGCAATACGCTCAACGAGCCGGCCAGGTCTGCTGTCCAGCCAGTCAGCCCTCTGCGAAGGCCTGCCTTGCCTGTTCGGGATGATCGGCTCAACATCTCGGTCAAAAAATGTAGCTTGGATGACGTAGAGCAACCAAGAGTTGGGTTTGTCATTAGCGTTCGCATTTTGCTAAAAATTTGATCATCACTCAGCAGATTAACGAAAACAACATCATTTGTATTTAGATGATTTTCCATGTAATTATAAAAATCTAACGGAGGTTTTGCCATGAATCTTAAAATCAAGCACGTGTTGACCGGTCTCGTATGTAGCCTCACCTTTGCTATCCTTATTCAGGGAATAATGGGCCTCGCACAGCTTCGATCCGTCAACGACAACGCGCTCGACCTTGCGAAAAATTGGTTGCCGAGTGTCCGTGAACTCGGTGAGCTCAAGTATAAGATCACACGTCTGCGCCTCGTCGATGCGCGCTTCGTCACTGCCATCGAACCGGTAAGCGATCTGGCCAAGCTCTCGGATCGGCGGCTGGGAGAGGCCGAAGCGATCGCAACCCGCTACGAGCCTCTGATCAGCAGCGCGGAAGAGCGGGCCCTCTGGGTCTCGTACAAGCAGCAGTGGAGTGACTATCTCGGATACCGCGCGAGGCTGATAGCGGCAGCACAGGCGAAGGATACGAGCGCCCTCAACGATCTCTTCCAGATATCGCGCAAGCCCTACGAGGCAGCCCTGAATCTCCTCGACCAGGACACGGCCTTGAACGTGACGGGCAGCGAGCGGGCCATCACGGCGACGGACCAGACTTACGGGCGAGCCATCTGGCTCACGTCACTTCTCTGCGGCATCGCGCTGGCCGGCGGCATCTGCGCCGTCATCTACGTGATCTTCGGTGTCACACGCCCCATCGATCGCCTGATCCGGCGGATGCGTGATCTCGCCGCTGGCGACACCCAAGCTCAGGTTCCCTTCGCGACGCGGACCAACGAGATCGGTGCGATCGCCGTTGCCGTCGAGGCGTCGCGGGCTAATCTGATCCGCACCCGCCAGCTCGAGGACGAGACAGCGCTGGCGCGCGCCTCGGCTGAGGACCAGCGCAAGGCCGGCATGCGCAAGATGGCCGATGACTTTGAGGCAGCGGTGGGCGGCATCATCGGCATGGTGTCCTCCTCCGCCACCGAGTTGCAGGCCACGGCTCAGCAAATGACTGCCACTGCGACCGAAACAGCCTCCCAGTCCACGACCGTTGCCGCGGCGGCCGAGGAGGCCGCCTCGAACGTGGAGACCGTGGCAGCCGCTGCGGAGGAACTCGGGACTTCGGTGCAGGAGATCGGCCGTCAGGTGCAGGGTTCGACCGGGTTGGCGCAGAGCGCAGTCAGCGAGGCCGACCAGACCGCCCACTTGGTGCAGATGATGCGGTCGGCCTCGGCCAAGATCGGAACCATGGTCGGGCTCATCTCCAACATCGCAAGCCAGACCAACCTGCTGGCGCTCAACGCGACGATCGAGGCGGCGCGCGCTGGCCAGGCAGGCCGCGGTTTCGCGGTGGTGGCCGCCGAGGTCAAGGAACTGGCCAATCAGACGGCCAAGGCCACCGAGGAGATCGCCGGCCAGATCGGCGAGATTCAGGGTGTAACAGATCAGGCGGTGACGGCGATCGGCGCGATCACGGCTCGCATTCGTGAGATCGACACGGTGGCAGCGAGCATCGCTGCGGCGGTCGAGGAGCAGGGCGCCGCCACACAGGAGATTGTGCGCAACGTCGCCCAGGCCTCAGCCGGCACGGGCGAGGTGACGAGCAACATCGCGGGTGTGGCACAGGCCTCGGAACAAACCGGTGCCGCAGCGGCTCAAGTCCTCGCGTCCGCCTCCGAGCTGTCGCGGCAGTCCGATTATCTCTCGGCCGAGGTGCAGCGCTTTCTCTCCACCGTACGCGCCGCCTGAGGCCGTGAGACACGGCTAAGAGAAACTCGTCGGGTTGTCCAACGAATGGCGGACAGGGGCCTTGTTTTGAACTAATCCGGGTCAGCAAACTCTACTGCCAGGCATCGGATAGCTGATCCGACGGCTCAGTGCGAAGGTTCCGAAGTAGCGCTCCGTCAACCGGCCCGAGGCCCGGGCCGGTCATGGCCGAAATCTATGCCCGCGGCGTCGGCCGCCAGTCCGGCGGCGCCATCTCGAAGCCCTCGAACCGGAAGCCCGGTGCCACGGTGCAGCTCACCAGGGTCCAGGCGCCGAGGCTGGTGGCGGTCTGCCAGTGGCCGGCCGGCACCACGATCTGCGGCCGGTGGCCCCGCGCGAGGTCGGGGCCGAGGTGGCGCGCCTCGGCGTCGTGGCCGTTGGGGCTGGTGGTGATGACCAGCGGCGCCCCGGCATGCCAGAGCCAGATCTCCGTCGCGTCGACCCGGTGCCACTCCGACGTCTCGCCGACGTCGAGCAGGTAGTAGATCGCCGTCGAGGCGGAGCGCCCGTCGATCTCACGGGGGTCCCGGAAGGTCTCGCGGTAATGCCCGCCCTCCGGGTGAGGCTTGAGGTCGAGCAGGCGCACGACCTCGGTGGCGGTGAGGTTTTGGGCTGTGAGGCTTTGCATCGGCGTCAGAACCGGTTCTTCCACTCGCGCAACGCGACGAACACCGCCGCCGGATCGGCGCCCGGCTCCATCCCGACCGCCCGCGCCAGCGCCGGCTGATCGGCCCGCAGGAACGGATTGGTGGCCTTCTCCTCGCCCAGGGTAGTGGGCACCAGGAAGCGCCCCTCCGCCTTGGCCGTCTCGGCGAGCGCTGCCCGGTCCTTCAGGTTCCGGTTCTCCGGCTCGGCGGCCAGCGCGAAGCGGGCGTTCGACAAAACGTAGTCGTGGCCCGAGTAGATCACGGTCTCGTCGGCCAGGGGAAGGAAGCGCGAGAGCGAGCGCCACAGCACCTGGGGCGGGCCCTCCAGCACCCGGCCGCAGCCGAGGGTGAACAGCGTGTCGCCGGCGAACGCGATGCCCGCCTCCTCGAACCAGTAGGTGACGTGGTCGTCGCAGTGGCCGGGCGTCTCCCACACGGCGGCGGCGAGCGAGCCCACCGTCACGACGTCGCCCTCGCGCACGGTGGCGTCGACCTGCGGCACCGCGGCACCGGCCCGGGCCGGCGCCGTCACCCGCGCCCCGGTGCGGGCCTTCACCTCCGGGATGCCCTCGACGTGGTCGCCGTGGCGATGGGTGACCAGGATATCGGTGAGGCGCCAGCCGGTCTCGTCGAGGGCGCGCAGCACCGCGGCCGCCTCCGGCACGTCGATCGCCGCGCAGGCCCCGGTCTCGGGATCGCGCATCAGCACGCCGATATTGTCGCTCCGGCACAGGAAGGTGCGGATCTCGGGACGGATCTCCGGCATGGCGGCGCCTCTCGGGTCAAATCTCACGGGGGGAGAGATAGGGCGCGCGTCCGGCCGCGCGACCGGGTTCGGGCGAATAGCGGGGAGCGCGCGGGGCCTTGCGGGTTGACGCCTTGCCGCGCTTCGCGCCACTCCCCATTGATGGCCCCGACCGCATACCGCGCCGCACGTCCCGAGAACCGATGAGCCTCGACGTCACCGACCTGCGCGCCTTCTACGCCAGCCCCCTGGGCACGGTGGCGCAGCGGCTCGTCGGCCGCACGGTCCACCGCATGCTCGGCTCGGTCTCGGGCCTGCGGGTGATGGGGCTCGGCTACGCGGTGCCGTATCTCGGGCCGGTCCGTCACGCCGCCGAGCGGACGCTCGCCTTCATGCCGGCGACGCAGGGGGTCGTGAACTGGCCCGGCTCCGGCCGCTCGGCCTCGGCCCTCGTCGATCCCACCATGATGCCGCTGCCCGACGCGGCCCTCGACCGGGTGCTGCTGATCCACGCCATCGAGGCCGTCGAGAGTCCGGCCGAGCTGCTGCAGGAGGTCTGGCGCGTCCTCACCCCGGGCGGCCGGCTGATCGTGGCGGTGCCGAACCGCCGCGGCCTGTGGGCGCGGCGGGACGCCACGCCCTTCGGCCACGGCCAGCCCTACAGCCGCTCCCAGCTCGGCCGCCTGATGCGCGAGACGCTCTTCTCGCCCGAGGACTGGGCCGAGACTCTGTACGTGCCGCCGGTCGAAGGCTGGCTCACCCTGCGCACCGCGAGCGCCTGGGAGCGGGTCGGCACCGGATTGTCACTGCCCTTCGCCGGCCTGCACGTGGTCGAGGCGACGAAGCAGCTCTACCGCCCGGTCACCGTCCAGGCCCGCCGGGCGGCGCGCCTCGGTGCCCGGGTGCTGGTGCCGGCGCCGGTGCCCGCCCCCGTGCCGGGGAGCGCCTGATGCCGTTCCCGGGCGCGGAAGCCGCGCTCCAGAGCTTCCTCCTCGCCTTCTCGGCCCTGTTCTCCATCGTCAACCCGCCCGGTGCGGCGCTGATCTTCGCCCAGGTCACCGCGGGTCGCAGCCACGCCGAGCGCACCTGGCTCGCCGGCCGGATCGGCGTCTACGCGGCGGCCGTGATGCTGGTCTCGCTCTGGGTCGGGGCCTCGGTGCTGAGCTTCTTCGGCATCTCGCTCGCGGCCCTGCGCATCGCCGGCGGCCTCGTGGTGGCGGCCCAGGCCTGGAACCTCCTCGCCGCGCCCGAGCAGCGCGAGGCCCGCAAGGCCGCCCAGGCCGAGCCGGCGCAGGGGACGGAGGGCGACCCGGAGCCCGCCGCCCTGGCGGAGGTCGCCTTCTTCCCCCTGACCCTGCCCTTCACCACCGGCCCCGGCACCATCGCGGTGGCGATCGCCCTCGGCGCCGGCCGGCCGGAGGCGGGCGCCGACCGCGTCGCCTACCTCGCCGGCGCCTCGGCGGCCTCCCTCGTCATCGCCCTCCTGGTGCTCCTCGCCTACGCCTCGGCCGACCGGCTGGTGGAGCGGCTCGGCCACGCCCGGGCCCGGGTGCTGGGGCGGCTCGCCGCCTTCCTGCTCCTCTGCGTCGGCACCCAGATCACCCTGACGGGGGTCGTCGACGTGCTCGGCCCGCTCATCGCGAGCGCCAGGCCAGGGTCCGCCCCGTGAGCGCCATCTGGGCGTGGACCGCCCGGACGATCCGGGCGTTCGCCGCGTAGTGGATCATGTGGCCCTGGTCGGGCAGCAGGGTCAGGGTGCTGCCGGCGACCTCCTCGTGCAGGCGGCAGGACTGCTCGCGGGGATCGACGACGGCGTCGGCGTCGCCCGAGAGGATCGCCACCGGCAGGCGCAGGGACGGGTAGTGCCCCTGGAGCAGGGCGACGGCGGCGTTCATGCTCGCGGTGTCCTCGGCGCTCGCCCGCGCCTGGGTCGGGCTCAAGGAGAGCGCCACTGGGAACCGCGCCGTGAACCGCGCCGGCACCGGCTGCGGCTTGAACACGTGGCGAAACACCTGCGGCGCCATCATCTGCCCGACGGCGTCCGGCAGCATCGCCCGGGCGGCGTCGCCGAGGCCCGGCACGGCGAGGGGCGCGATCAGCCTCACGTCCGCCCGCCGGCCCGGATAGTAATAGCCTGAGAGCAGCACCAGACCGCGCAGGTCCGCGACCTCGTGGATCGCCAGGGCCAGGGAGACGATCGTGCCCCAGGAATGGCCGACGACCACCGGCCGCTCGACGTTGAGGGCTTTGAGCGCGTGCCCGATCAGCCGCGCCTGGGCCTGGGCGGTCCAGACCCAGTGCCGCGGCCGCTCGGTATGGCCGAAGCCCGGCCGGTCGATCGCGACGACGCGGTAGGTCTTGGCGAGCTGGTCCACCAGCCCGCAGATCACGAAGTCCTCCGCCATGGTGCCGTTGCCGTGGATCAGCACCACCGGCCGGCCCTTGCCGCGGGCGATGTAGTGGATCCGGACGCCGTCGACCTCGACGAAGCGCCCCGCCGGCTTGTGCGCCGGCTCGTCCTTCTTCAGCGCCTGCGCGCCCTGCCGCATCAGCGCGCCGGTCTGGCGGGCCGCGGCCGCGTTCGCCTTGGCGGTGGCGCGCAGGATCCGGACGGCGCCGGTGGCGGCGCGGCGGGTGGCGCGTCCTGGAACGAACCGAAAGGCCATGGGAGATCTCCCGCCCGATGCTGCACTGCAAAACAAGATGGCGCGTCCGCGGTCCCGCGCCTATCCCCAACTCCGGGCCGAGGCCTGCCGCAGGAGCAGTCCTGCCCCGGCAGTCCCGCCTTGGCAGCACCGCCCCGCCCCTGTAGGACGCGCGGGCAGGCGACTCCGACCGGTCGCCGGCGCCAATATGCCGGGACGCCGCCATGCGACGGCGCGATGGCAGGATTGAGGAGCTGACCCATGCGTCTCGTCGTCGTCGGCGCCTCCGGGCGCATGGGGCGGATGCTGATCCAGGCCGTGGCCGGGGCGGAGGGTTGCACCCTGGCGGGCGCGATCGAGCGCGAGGGCTCAGCCGCGCTCGGCGAGGACGCGGGCGTCCTCGCCGGCCTGTCCCCCCTCGGCGTCGCGGTCACGGACGATCCGCTGCCGGCCTTCGCCGATGCCGACGGCGTCCTCGATTTCACGGCGCCCGCCGCCACGGTGTTCTACGCCGAGCTCGCCGCCCAGGCCCGCATCGTCCACGTGGTCGGCACCACCGGCCTCTCGCCGGACGACTTCGCGAAGCTGAAGGCGGCCGCCTTCCACGCCCGCATCGTGCAGTCGGGCAACATGTCGCTCGGCGTCAACCTGCTCGCCGGCCTGGTGCGCAAGGTCGCGGCGACGCTCGGCGACGAGTACGACATCGAGATCCTGGAGATGCACCACCGCCACAAGGTGGATGCCCCTTCCGGCACCGCGCTCCTCCTCGGCGAGGCCGCGGCGGAAGGCCGGGGCGTGGCCCTCGCCGAGCGCAAGGTTGCGGTGCGCGACGGCCATACCGGCCCGCGCGAGCCCGGCGGCATCGGCTTCGCCACCCTGCGGGGCGGCAGCGTCGTCGGCGAGCACAGCGTGATCTTCGCCGGCGCCGGCGAGCGGATCGCGCTCACCCATCTGGCGAGCGACCGCGGCCTCTTCGCCGCCGGCGCCGTCAAGGCCGCCCTCTGGGCGCAATCCCGCGAACCGGGCCTCTACGGCATGGACGACGTGCTGGGCCTCTGACCTCCCCCCGATCGACAACGGAGCGACACGCATCATGGAGCGTCTTCTCGTCCTCGCGCGCCACGGCCAGAGCGAGTGGAACCTGAAGAACCTGTTCACCGGGTGGAAGGACCCGGGCCTCACCGATCTCGGCGTCGAGGAGGCGCGGGCGGCTGGGCGGCGGCTCAAGGCGAAGGGCGTGCAGTTCGATGTCGCCTTCACCTCGGCCCTGACCCGGGCCCAGCGCACCTGCGCGCTGATCCTCGAGGAGCTCGGCCAGTCCGACCTGCCGACGATCGCCGACGCCGCCCTCAACGAGCGCGACTACGGCGACCTCTCGGGCCTCAACAAGGACGACGCCCGCGCCAAGTGGGGCGAGGACCAGGTCCACGTCTGGCGCCGCTCCTACGACGTGCCCCCGCCCGGCGGCGAGAGCCTGAAGGACACCGTGGCCCGGGTCCTTCCCTACACGATGCGGGAGATCCTGCCGCGGGTGATGCGGGGCGAGCGCGTGCTGGTCGCCGCCCACGGCAACTCGCTGCGCGCCCTCGTGATGGTGCTCGACGGGCTCACCACCGAGACGATCCCGGGCCTCGAGCTCGCCACCGGCGTGCCGCTGGTCTACCGCCTGAAGGACGACACGACCGTCGCCTCGAAGGAGATCCTCGACCGCGACTGAGCGCGGCGCGGGCCCTGCGCCCCGCGACCGGGGCGACGCGGGGCCCGCCCCCGGAGCCGGCGACGCGGTCCTGCCCGCACCGGAGCGGGCCTCCCGCGTGCCGGCCGCATCGATAACAAAGGATAAAGCAAGAGACTCAGCAGAATTGCTTCGTGCAATTCCACTCAAGGCGATCATCCGACCATACCGGAAAGAATGCGGCGAGTGCCTATTGCCTCCGTGATCCCGGGTCCCACCTGTCGTGACGCGGCGTGAGCCTCGTTGAACGGGCCGCGCCGCGCGGACCGCCCCCGCCCGGAGCCTGCGCGCGCGTTGACCGTGCGAGGGTCTCGCTTCGGCGAGGGGCTCGATTCCGGCAAGGGAGTGACAGATGGTCGACATGGATCGCATTACCGGCGCAGCCCGCGAGTTCGGCGGCAAGGCGCAGAGCGCCGTCGGCGACCTCGTGGGCGACCACCGCTCGCAGGTCGAGGGCCGCTTCCGCGAGGCGCAGGGGCGCGCCGAGGGCCTCGCCGGCGAGGCCCGTGACGCCGTCCGGGACTACGCCGAGACCGCCGCCGACTACGCCGAGGACGCCTACGACCGGGGCCGCCACGTGGTGCGGCGCGGTGCCCGCACGGTGACCCACGCCGTCGAGGAGACCCCGCTCGTTGCCCTGCTCATCGCCGGTGCCGTCGGCTACGGCCTCGCCCTCCTGGTGCACGGGCGCCGCTGAGCGCCCGCTCCCGTTCCAGAGGAATCTCGCCCAGAGGAGTCTCGAACCATGGCGCTCCGCCCTGCCTCCGCGCCCCCGCGGGACTCCGGCCATGCCGGGACCGTGCCGGTCGCCGACGACCTGCGCACCGTGATGCTCCACCGCCTGTCCTGGGGCGCGGTCATCGCCGGCGCCGCCGCCGCCCTGGTGGTGCAGCTCATCCTCAACCTGATCGGCGTCGGCGTCGGGCTCGCCGCGGTGAGCGCCACCGCCGGCGACAACCCGGAGGTCGGCACGCTCTCCCTCGGCGCGCTGCTGTGGTGGGTCTTCTCAGGCATCTTCGCGTCGGCGGCGGGCGGCTACCTCGCCGGCCGCCTCTCCGGCCGGCCGGGCGCCTCCACGGCGGGCTACCACGGCCTGGTCTCCTGGGTGGTGACGACCCTGGTGGTGGTCTACCTGCTGACCTCGGCGGCGAGCGGCCTCCTCGGCGGCGCCTTCGGGGGCCTCACCTCGGCCCTCGGCGGCGCCGGCCAGGCCGTCGGCGGCGCCGTGAGGACAGCGGCGGAGACCGCGTCCCCCGCGCTCGGCCAGGTCACCGACCCCTTCGCCGGGATCGAGCGCCAGGTCCGCGACGCCTCCGGCGGCCAGGACCCGCAGGCGCTGCGCGACACCGCCGTCCAGGCCGTGCGCTCGGCGCTGACCGGCGACGCCGCCCAGCAGCAGCAGGCCCGCGACCGGGCCGCCGAGGCCCTGGCCAGGGCGAAGGGCATACCGGTCGACCAGGCCCGCCAGCAGGTGCAATCCTACGAGCAGCAGTACCGCGAGGCCGCCGACAAGGCCTCCGCCCAGGCCAAGCAGGCCGCCGAGACGACCCGCAAGGCGGCCTCGCAGGGGGCGCTCACCGCGGCGGCCGCGCTGATCCTGGGGGCGCTGGCGTCGTACCTGTGCGGGCGCTCGGGCGCGGTGGCGTGAGCCGGCGCGGCGCCTCGCGCGATCCCGGTCGTGCGAGGCGCCGCCCGCGATGGACGGGCGCTCACCTCCCGGTCGCTCCGGGACGCGGCATCGGGGCCGGACGGAACGGCAGGGTGTCGGCGGCGAGTTGAAGGCAGGTCAGCAGGGCGACGTAGGACGGCGGGCCGCCGATCTCGTTCTCCTCACGGCAGTTCTGCCGATCCGCGGGCGGAAAGCTCGCCCACCGCCGCCGCAGGGTGCGCCGTGCCGCGCGCTCGTCGGACAGGCAGCTGCGGTAGCTCGCCGCGTCAAAGCGAGCCCCGGCGGTGCGCTCCAGTGCGCAGGTTCCGCTGAGGGAGAAGCGGGGAAAATCGGTGCCGCGCGCCGCCGCCGGGCCGGACAGCGCCAGCCCGACCGCGACGGGAACCAGGATCCGGCTTCGAGTCATGGTGGTCCTCTGACGTGGAATACCACCATTGCGGGAACCAGACCGACGGTCATTCTCCTTTGAGCGTCGCCAGGGCCCGATGCCTCGCACAACGGGCGGTTCCTGGAGCGTACCTCTCGGCGTCGTTCCCGGAGCCGGCATCCCGCGCGGCGAGCCGGGGCGAGGCGCCCCGGACCCGCAACGTGCCTACTTCGTGGACTTGCCGTCCGTCGCGGCGGCGCCGGGCTGCGCGGTCTTGCCGGCCGGCTGCGGAGATGCCTTCTGGGGCGTGCCCACCGCGTCGACCACGTCGAATCGCATCCCGTCCTCGGCCGTCTTCAGCACGGCGTTCGCCTCGTAGTACTTGCCCTGGCCGATCAGGGAGGCGGCCTGGCTCACGTCCGCCGCCGTCTTGTCGAGGGGGAGCGCGGCCATGATGAAGCTCACGCCGACATGGGCGAGCTTGAGCTTCTCGATCGCGCCCTTCTGATCGCCCTTGGCGAGGCTCTTGTTCGCTTCGGTCACGGCGGACGCCTTCTCGGGCGTCGCCGTGAAGTCCTCGCCGAGCGTCAGCTGGGCATCGACGGGGATCCAGGCGATCTGCGGCTTGGACGGCGGTTGCGCCGTGGCCGGCTTGTCCGCCGACGCCGCGTCGGCCGTCGCGGCCTTGGGCGTGCCTTTGGACGCGTCCTTGGCGACCGCCATGTCAGCCGGCGTGCGCAGGTCGGCTTCCGCCTTGGTGAACACGGCGTCGTCCGTCTTCGCCTTCGCCAGGGCGGCCTGGGCCTTCGCGATGTAGCTCTTCGCCTGGGCCGGGTCGGCGTCGAAGATGGCGATCCGGGCGAGATGCATGTCGCGGAACGCCTAGTCCCCGTCCTTCGAGAGCTTGCCGACGTCCCGGTCGACCGCCTTCTGCGCCGCGGTCTCCTGCATTCCCGCCGGCTTGGCCGCCTGCTCGGTGGCGTAGGCCGCACTGCCGAGGATCGTGGTGGCGACGAGGGCGGCGGCGATGGATTTCCGACAGGTCATCATGATGCCTCCTCTCAAGATCGATGCTGGTATTGTTCCATTGCAGCGTCATATCGACTACGTTTCAATAACACATCGCCGGCGTAGTCATTGCCTGTACGTCTCATTAAAAGCCGGTAATTCTGCAAGAGCTCCTGAGGAGCGGCATGGCCGTCGCGCCACTTGCCGGAGGAGCCGCCGTGCGGACGGGCCGATCCGCAGGCCGGTCGATCGTTGCCTCACCCAGCGTCATGGTGCGGCGCAACAAAAACGGCCTCGTCCCGTTGTCCCGCCATCGTGCGGGTGAGCGCGGGACCGTCCGCGATCCCCCGCCTCACCCTTGGGGAAGAACCGGAGGCTCAGCCGTGACGCAGTCATCGAGGGGAACGGCCTACACCGAGGCCGAACGCGAGGCCCGCGGCCTCGAAGGGCTGCTCCCCACTGCCGTCGAAACGCTCGAGCGGCAGGTCGAGCGGGTCCTCGGTCACCTCGCGTCGAAGCCCGACGACGTCGAGCGGTACATCTACCTGCAGGAGCTCAGCACACGCAACGAGACGCTCTTCTACGCCACCGTGATGTCCGATCCGGTGCGCTTCGTGCCGATTGTCTACGATCCGACCATCGCCGATGCCTGCCTGACCTACGGCCACATCTACCGCCAGCCTCAGGGCATGTACCTCCACCGGCACATGAAGGACCGGTTCGCCGAGGTGCTGCGCAACTGGCCGGTCCGGGACGTGCGCTTCATCTGCGTCTCCTCGGGCGGCCGCATCCTCGGCCTCGGCGACATCGGAGCCAACGGCGCGCCGATCCCGATCGGCAAGCTCCAGCTCTACACCGCCTGCGCGGCCGTGCCGCCGGCGGGCCTGCTGCCGGTCCATCTCGACATCGGGACCGCCAACGCGGCCCTGCGCGCCGACGCGCTCTATACCGGCCTGCGCGAGGAGCCGCCGGATTCCGACGAGGTCGACGCGGTGGTCGACGCGTTCATGGCCGCCGCGAACGAGGTCTTTCCCGGCGTCTGCGTGCATTTCGAGGACTGGAAGGGCGACGACGCGATCCGGCTCCTCGCGCGCTACCGGGATCGCTACCTCGTCTACAACGACGACATCCAGGGGACAGCGAGCGTGGCGCTGGCGGGGCTGCTCACGGCCCTCCAGATCAAGGGCGAGGCGCTCGCCGATCAGCGCATCCTGTTCGCGGGCGCCGGATCGGCCGGCATCGGCATCGCCGGGATGATCGTCACGGCGATGCGGGAGGCCGGCGCGAGCGAGGACGAGGCGCGTTCGCGCATCACCCTGTTCGACGTCAACGGCCTGATCGAGACGAGCCGGACGGACCTGAACCCGTCGCAGGCCCCCTACGCCCGCGACGCAGAGCCGACGCGCGACCTCGCCGAGGCGGTCCGGCGGATCAGGCCGACGGTGCTCGTCGGGGTCTCGACCGTCGGTGGCCTCTTCACCGAGGCGGTGGTGAAGGCCATGGCCGAGGCGTGCGACCGGCCGGTGATCTTCCCGCTCTCCAATCCGACCGACAAGGCCGAATGCACGCCGGAACAGGCCTATGGCTGGACCGACGGCCGGGCCCTCGTCGCCTGCGGCGTGCAGTTCCCGGACGTCGTGCGGGACGGCAGGACCTTCCACCCGGGGCAGGCGAACAACTTCTACATCTTCCCGGCGCTCGCGCTCGCGGTCTACGCGACGAGGCCCGAGCGCATCGACGACGCGATGTTCATCGAGGCGGCGCGCGCCACGGCCGACCAGGTCAGCCATGCGGAGCGCGGCGAGGGCATGCTGTATCCCCGCCAGGACAACATCCTGGAGACCGAGCGGACGACGGCGACGCGGGTTGCCGAGTCGATCTTCGCGCGGGGGCTCGCCACGGTGGAGCGCCCGCGCGACATCCGTGCCTTCATCGAGGCCATGAGCTACCGGCCGACCTACGCGGGCACCCGGGATTGAGGGCATCGGACCGCAGCGCGGTCCGATGCCCCGCCCTCGCGCGCTACTGCGCCGTCCAGCCGCCATCCACCGGCATGTTGATGCCGGTGATCTGGCTCGCCGCCTCCGAGCACAGGAACACGGCGATCGCCGCGACCTGCTCGACGGTGACGAACTCCTTGGTCGGCTGAGCCTTCAGCAGCACGTCGTCGATCACCTGCTCCTTGGTCAGGCCCCGGGCCTTCATGGTGTCGGGGATCTGGGCCTCGACCAGCGGCGTCCAGACGTAGCCGGGGGAGATGCAGTTGACGGTGATCTTGTGGGTGGCGAGTTCGAGGGCGGCGGTCTTGGTCAGGCCCGCGATGCCGTGCTTGGCCGCCACGTAGGCCGACTTGTAGGGCGAGGCGACCAGCGAGTGGGCGGACGCCGTGTTGATGATCCGGCCCCAGCCGCGCTGCTTCATGCCGGGAATCGCCGCCCGCATGGTGTGGAAGGCCGAGGATAGGTTGATCGCGATGATCTGGTCCCACTTCTCGACCGGGAATTCCTCGATCGCCGAGACGTACTGAATCCCCGCATTGTTGACCAGGATGTCGACCGCGCCGAATTCCCGCTCGGCCTCCGCCACCATGGCGGCGATCTCCTCGGGCTTCGTCATGTCGGCGGCGGAGTACTGGGCCCTGACGTGGAACTCGGCCTCGATGCCGGCCCGCTCCTTCTCGATGGCGTCGGGCTTGCCGAAGCCGTTGATGACCACGTTGGCGCCGTGCTGCGCCAGGGCCCGCGCGATGGCGAGGCCGATGCCACTCGTCGAGCCGGTGACGAGGGCGGTCTTGGATTGCAGCGACATGGTACGGTCTCCTCGGGCCGGGACGTTCAAGCCAGGTAGTCGTGCAGCACGTGGCCGTACGGCAAGGTGAAATCGACGATCTGGTGGCGGCCGCGCACGATCCGGCGCACCGGCAGGTCGGCGACGCGGCAATTGACGTGCGGGATCAGGTGCAGCCGGGCCTCGCCCTCCCAGGCGCCGTGGACCCGGATGTCCTGCAGCCGGTAGCCGACGAGCTGGGCCACCTTCACGCCGCCGTCGACGTCCGGGATCAGCTTCAGGTTGACGTTGAGCTGGCCGATCCCGTCGCGGACCTTGTCGAGCTGGTCCTCCAGGCTGCGGTGCTTGTAGGTCATGGTGCCCATCGCCACCCGCTCGTCGTCGTAGTGCAGGGTGCCGGTGAGCGTGTCCTTCGTCAGCTTGAGGCGCGGCACGCCGTACTTCTTCGGAAAGCCCCAGATCTCGCGGCCGGCGGTGATCGGCGGCTCGTCGTCGAGGTACATCTGGACCGAGTAGTTGCAGGGCTCGCCGTTATACGTCGCGACGATGGCCGAGCCGCTCTCCTCGTAGTCGCCGAAGCCGGAGGAATCCGGCATCTTCATCCACTCGTAGTAGGCAAGGTTGCCGGGCGCCGGCTCGAGGGGCTCGGGGAGGGCGGCCCGCAGGGCGTCCGGGTCGGTCTCGTAGGTGATGATCAGGTACTCGCGCCGGATGAACCGGTAGGGCCCGTGTGGGTAGCTCGGGCTGAAGGCCGGCATCGAGGGGGCGCTCAGGATCTCGTCGCGGGTCATGCGGCGTTCCTTCTCGGCTCCTGGGGGGCGTGTCCCGGCGCGGCGGAGCCCGCGCCCGGGGTCAATCCCGCGCGTCGCGGGTGAGGTCGAACACGCTCACGCCCGCCTCGGGCCGGCAGCGCTCGATCCAGCGGCGGTGGCGCAGCGAGCGGCGCACGTCGTTGCGGCCGGCCTTCCAGTGCTCCAGCATCGTGGCGCGCGAGAACTCGTAGTCCTTGGCGTCGCTCTCGTAGTTCTTGGCTCGGTAGATCAGCTGGAGGATCGTCACCGCGTTCTGGTGGCTCACCTCCGACAGGAAAGCCACGTCCGGGTCCTGGCGCAGCTCCGGCGGCAGCTTGGCGGCGAGGCGCCGGAAGGCGGTCTTGGCCTTGTGGATCTCGATCTGGTCGTCGGTGTTCAGCCGGGTGCGGCTGGAGTAGCGGATGTCCTTCTCGCGCTCGGACGCCTCGGACAGGGTGCGGGGCAGCGGCCCGCGGGCGCTGAACAGGTCGACCTGGAACACCGCGAGGTCGCGCAGGCGCTCCTCGTCGAGGACGTATTGCAGCGGCGTGTTCGAGACGATGCCGCCGTCCCAGTAGTGCTCGCCGTCGATCTCCACCGGCGGGAAGCCCGGCGGCAGGGCGCCCGAGGCCATGATGTGCTCGGGCCCGATCCGGTCGCGGTGGTTGTCGAAGTAGACGAAGTTGCCGGTGCGGATGTTGACGGCCCCGACGCTGAGGCGCGTCTCGCGCCGGTTGATGCGGCCGAAGTCGATCAGCGTCTCGAGGGTCTGACGCAGCGGCGTCGTGTCGTAGTAGCTCAGGGCCTGGGGGGCGCCCGCCGGGTAGAGGGCGGCCGGGGGCCAGCGTGGCGCGAAGAAGCCCGGCACGCCGACCGCGGCGCCGAAGGCCGCGCTCCAGGCGTTGAACACCTCGCGGGCCTGCTCGCCGGGCCACCAGGGCGACACGGTGATGGCCGAGGACACCGTCTCCCAGAAGGTCCGCAGCCGCTCGACCCGCCGCCCGGGCGGGTTGCCGGCGATGAGCGCGGCGTTGATCGCCCCGATCGAGATGCCCGCGACCCAGTCCGGAGGGAGGGCGGCATCCTGCATCGCCTCGGCGACGCCGGCCTGGTAGGAGCCGAGGGCGCCGCCGCCCTGCAGCACCAGCACCCGGCACTCGTCCCGCTGCGACTGATCCGGCTCGTCCATGGGTCCTCCGCGCACGAATCTCGGCTGTAAGATGATGCTGCACTGCCGCGAGACAAGTCTTCCGCCCGTGCGCTTCCGGCCAGGGGGCGGGCGGCGACCCTGCGGGCCGGTGCCCCGGGTTGACACGGGCCGGCCCCTCCGCCAAGCCTCCGCGCCGCCCGGTCCCGGGTTCCCGGGCGGGCCGACCGCTGCGCCCGCAGGGTTTTCTCCAGTCTCCGCAGGGTCTTGCCCCGCACCCTCCGCCGAAGCCCTCGCGACGCCGGCCCGACACAGCACAGGACCCGATGCGCTCCTACCTCGACTTCGAAAAGCCCGTCGCCGAGCTCGAGGCGAAGCTCGAGGAGCTCAAGGCTCTCGGCGACCGCGACGGCGCGGTGGCGATCAGCGAGGACGTGGCGCGGCTGGAGGCGAAGGCCGCGGCGGCCCTGGCCGAGCTCTACGCCGGCCTGACTCCCTGGCAGAAGACCCAGGTCGCCCGCCATCCCCAGCGGCCGCACTTCGTCGATTACTGCGCCGGCCTGATCCAGGAATTCCAGCCGCTCGCCGGCGATCGGGCCTTCGGCGAGGACGAGGCGGTGGTCGGCGGCTTCGGCCGCTTCCGCGGCCGGCCGGTCTGCGTCATCGGACAGGAGAAGGGCGCCACCACCGAGGCCCGCATCCGGCACAATTTCGGCATGGCCAAGCCCGAGGGCTACCGCAAGGCGGTGCGGCTGATGGGGCTCGCCGGCCGGTTCGGCCTGCCGGTCCTCACCTTCGTCGACACGGCCGGGGCCTATCCAGGCATCGAGGCGGAGGAGCGCGGCCAGGCCGAGGCCATCGCCCGCTCCACCGAGGCCTGCCTCGGCCTGCCGACCCCGAACGTCACCGTGGTGATCGGGGAGGGCGGCTCGGGCGGCGCCATCGCGCTCGCCACTGCCAACACCGTCCTGATGCTGGAGCACGCGATCTACAGCGTGATCTCGCCGGAGGGCGCCGCCTCGATCCTGTGGCGCGACGCCGGCCGGGCCCAGGACGCCGCCACCGCGATGAAGATCACCGCCCAGGACCTCCTGCGCCTCGGCGTCATCGACGGCATCGTGCCCGAGCCCACCGGCGGCGCCCACCGGGACGGCCAGGCGGCGATCCGGGCGACCGGCGAGGCGATCGCGAGCGCCCTCGAGCCGCTGTCGGCCCTCGACGCGGACGCCCTGCGCGACCGCCGGGCCCAGAAGTTCCTGGAGATCGGCCGGAGCCTGTAGAGGTAGCCGGATCCGCTTGTCCCGCGACGGATCTGACACCCTCCTGGTCATCCCGGGGCCGCGCAGCGGAGACCGGGATGACCAGGAGGGGGGCAGGAAGGTCGCGGGAGCCGGTCGAGAGGCGCGCTCTGCCGGAGCATGAATGCTCCCGTCCCCGTCTTCCACAGCCCCGCACCACCCCCATACCCCAGACACAACCCGGCCTTCAATTTGCCGAAGACGGGGCGGATGTCTTCGCGGGTGAACCCCGTGACGCCGTGCGCCGGCTTGCTTGCCCGACGCGCCTGTTGAACGGATCCCCGCAATCTTAACCGTTCTTGCGGTAAGAGCCGGGTAAGTTTAACGAAGCTATGGGGTTGGGGAGACCGGTCCGCGGCGTCAGGGTGCCGGCGGTCCGACGGGTGAGAAGGCGGGGTTCCCATGGTGCGTCTGGCGAGGCGTCTGACGATGCGTCCGGTGCTGGCGGCGAGCGGGCTCGTCGTCGCGCTGTCCCTCGGGGCCTGCCAGGATGCGGGCTTCTCGGCCGCCGGCTCGGCCCGCGCCCGCGAGCCGATCCCCCCGAAGACGGTCGCCCTGATGGCGACCAAGAACATGTCGCCCCGCGACCCGATCCTGATCCGCGCCTTCAAGAAGGAATCGGAGATGGAGGTGTGGAAGCGCGGCACCGACGGCCAGTACGCGCTGCTCAAGACCTTCCCGATCTGCCGCTGGTCCGGCCAGCTCGGGCCGAAGATCCGGGAGGGGGACCGTCAGGCGCCCGAGGGGTTCTACACCATCTCGATGGGCCAGATGAACCCGAACTCGTCCTACTACCTCTCCTTCGACACCGGCTATCCCAACGCCTTCGACCGCGCCAACGGCCGCACCGGCAGCTACCTGATGGTGCACGGCACCTGCTCCTCGGCCGGCTGCTTCGCCATGACCGACGAGGCGATCTCGGAGATCTACGCCATCGCCCGCGAGGCCTTCGCCGGCGGCCAGCGCGCGTTCCAGTTCCAGTCCTATCCGTTCCGGATGACCGCGCAGAACCTCGCCAGGTTCCGCAACGACCCCCACATCGGCTTCTGGAGGAACCTCAAGGAGGGCTCGGACTACTTCGAGACCCTGCGCGAGGAGCCGCGGGTCGGCGTCTGCGGCACCCGCTACGTCTTCGGCGGTCAGGATGCGGCGGCCGGCGCCTGCAACCCGAAGGTCGATCCGGTCGTCGTCGCCAAGCGCGAGAAGGACGAGCAGGAGGTGGCCGAGCTCGTCGCCAAGGGCACGCCGGCGACCCGCCTGGTCTACCAGGACGGCGGCCAGCACCCGTTCTTCCGCGAGACCTCGCCCAGCACCCAGCTCTTCGCCGAGCAGGCGCAGCCGCGGCCGAACATGGGCACCATCAGCCGTCCCGAGGCCCTGGCGGCGGCGCCGCAGGAGATCGCCATCGAGCCGAAGGTGAAGCCGGTCCTGCTGGCCAAGAACGAGCGGGCCAAGCCCGGCGCCGGCAAGCCGACGGCGCTCGCCTTCGCGGCGCCGGCGACCGATCCCGCGCCGATCCCGACCCGCGAGGCCGCGCAGGCCGCGGCCGCCCCGGCGGCCCCGATCACCGTGGCGAGCGCGGACGGCGACGCGTCGAGCTATCGCAAGCTCCTCGGCAACCTGTTCGGCGGCGCGCCGGCGGCGCCTCCGGTCGCCCCGGCGGCCCTGCCGGCGGCCGACACCACCGCGCCCGCCGTCGCGGCGATCTCGCCGGCCGCACCCCTGCCGAAGAAGGTCACCGCCCGGCTGCACCCGACCCCGGCCGCCCATCCGGTCGCCGCTGCCGCCAAGGTCGACGCACCGAAGACCGACGCGACCAGGCCCGTCTCCGCCAAGGTGGAGACGAAGCCCGCCGCCAAGGCCGGCGACGCCAAGCCGGCCGAAGCCAAGCCGGCCGACGGCAAGGCGCCGGAGGCGGGAAAGCGGACCGAACTCCCGAACCGCCCCCGCGTCGCCGCCTCGCAGCCGGCGAACTGAGGCCGAGCGGCGGTCATCGCGCCGCCGGCGGCCGCACGGCCTCCCGCCGCCCGAGGGACAGGACCAGGGCGCCGGCCAGGGTCGAGGCCACGGAGCCCAGGATGACCCCGAGCTTCGTCTCCGTGTCGAATTCCGGCGTATCCGCGAAGGCGAGGCCGCCGATGAACAGGCTCATGGTGAAGCCAATGCCGCAGAGCAGCGCCACCCCGTAGATGTGGCGCCAGTCGGCGCCGGCGGGCTTCCGGGCCAGGCCGGTCCGCACCGCGAGCCAGACGCCGCCGAGGACGCCGACCTGCTTTCCCACGAACAGCCCCGCCGCCACCCCCAGGGTGACGGGAGCGAGCAGCGCCGCCGGCGTCAGCCCCGCGAGCGAGACGCCCGCATTGGCGAAGCCGAAGACCGGCAGGATCAGGTAGGCGACCCAGGGGTGGAGCGCGTGCTCCAGCCGGTGAAGAGGCGATTCCCCGTCATCCGGCCGACCAGGGCTCGCCCGCAGCGGGATCGCCAGCGCCAGGACCACCCCCGCCACGGTGGCGTGCAGCCCTGAGCGCAGCACCAGCAGCCAGAGCACGGCGCCGAGGATCAGGTAGGGCCCGAGCCGGCGCAAGCCGACGCGGTTGAGGGTCGCCAGCATCGCCACCACGGCGGCGGCGAGGCCGAGCATCGGCCAGGACAGGTCGGCGGTGTAGAACAGCGCGATGATCACCACGGCGCCGAGGTCGTCGAGGATCGCGAGGGCGGTGAGGAAGACCTTGAGCGACACCGGCACCCGCGAGCCGAGCAGCGCCAGCACCCCCAGCGCGAAGGCGATGTCGGTGGCGGCAGGGATCGCCCAGCCGCGCAAGGTCGCCGGGGAGGACCAGTTGATGGCAGCAAAGACGAGGGCCGGCGCCAGCATGCCGCCGAGGGCCGCGACGCCCGGCAGCGCCCGGGCCGGCCACGTGCGCAAGGACCCGTCCAGGATCTCGCGCTTGATCTCGAGCCCGACGAGCAGGAAGAACACGGCCATCAGGCCGTCGTTGATCCAGTGCAGTAGGCTCAGCGGCCCGATCTTCGCGTGCAGCGCGCGGTCATACACGTCGCCGTAAGGGCCGTTGGCGACGATGAGCGCGAGCACCGCGCTCGCCACCAGGACGAGGCCGCCGCCGGCGCTGCTGACGATGAGGCCGCGCAGGGCGGAGAGCGGGCGCGGCAGGCGCCGGGGGGAGGGGGCCGGTTGCATGGCGCCCCGCGTGCCAGGAATCCTGAGCTGGATCAACGCAGGGAGCGCGGCTCACCCCCGCCCCAGAGCCGCCCGCACCAGCTTCAGCGCGTCCTCGCTCGCCCACTCCGCCGGGCCCTTCATCACGCCGATCGCGCAGCCATTGGGGTCGATCAGGAAGGTGGTGGGCAGGCCGACGACCTCGCCGCTCTTCTGCAGCACCGGCAGCGCCCGCCCAGCCGGATCGGCATAGTAGGCGAGGCGCGTGATCCCGTTCTCCTTCATCCAGAGCGGCGGCCGGTCGAGGTTGCGGGTGTCGAGGTTGAGCGCCACCACCTCGAAGTCCTGACCGCCGAGGGCGCCCTGGAGCCGGTCGAGTGCCGGCATCTCCGCCTTGCACGGCGCGCACCACGTCGCCCACAGGTTCAGGAGCACGGTGCGGCCCTTGAGGTCGGCGAGCGTGCGCGACTGCCCGTCCGGCCCGGTGAAGGTGATGTCGGGCGCCGGCTTCGGACTGGAATCGACCTGGAGCGCCGCGACCTCGCCGCGGGCAAGCGGCGCGACCCGGGCGGCCGTGGCCGGGCCGAGCGGGCAGGCGCCGCCGTTGCTCCCGCCCGCACTCCCGTATAGGGCAGCCCCGAGGCCGAGGACGGCGACGAGCCCCCCCGCGACGAGGGCGAGGCGGGCTTTTCGCGAGGATGCGAGACGAGGTGAGGACATGAGCAACCGGATGTGGGGCGGGCGCTTCGCGAGCGGCCCCGCCGAGATCATGGAGGAGATCAACGCCTCCATCGGCTTCGACAAGCGCCTCGCTCCCCAGGACATCCGCGGCTCTCTGGCCCACGTGGCGATGCTGGGCAAGGCGGGGATCCTGCCGGCCGAGGATGTGGCGAAGATCGAGGCCGGGCTCAAGACCGTCCGGGACGAGATCGAGGCCGGCTCGTTCGAGTTCCGCCGCGAGCTCGAGGACATCCACATGAGCGTGGAGAGCCGTCTGCGCGAGATCGTCGGCCCGGCGGCCGGGCGGCTCCACACCGCGCGCTCGCGCAACGACCAGGTCGCCACCGACATGCGGCTGTGGGTGCGCGACACCCTCGACGCCCTCGACGGCCAGGCCGCCGACCTGCAGCAGGCCCTGGCCGAGCTGGCGCTCACGCATGCCGGCACGGTGATGCCGGGCTTCACCCACCTGCAGTCGGCCCAGCCCGTCACCTTCGGCCACCACCTGCTCGCCTATGTCGAGATGCTGGCCCGCGACCGCGGCCGGTTCCGCGACGCCCGCGCCCGCCTCAACGAGTGCCCGCTCGGCGCCGCCGCGCTCGCCGGCACCTCGTTCCCGATCGACCGCCACGCCACCGCCGCCAGCCTCGGCTTCGACCGGCCGACCGCGAACTCGCTCGATTCGGTGGCCGACCGCGACTTCGCCCTCGAGGCGCTCTCGGCGGCGGCGATCGCGGCGGTGCACCTGTCGCGGTTCGCGGAAGAGATCGTGGTCTGGACCTCGGCCCAGTTCGGCTTCGTCAGGCTCTCGGACCGGTTCACCACCGGCTCCTCGATCATGCCGCAGAAGCGCAACCCCGACGCCGCCGAGCTGGTTCGGGCGAAGTCCGGCCGGATCATCGGCGCGCTGTCGGGCCTGCTCATCGTCATGAAGGGCCTGCCGCTCGCCTATTCGAAGGACATGCAGGAGGACAAGGAGGGCACCTTCGACGCGCTCCAGACCCTCTCGCTCTGCCTCGCCGCCATGGCCGGCATGGTGCGCGACCTCGAGCCGGTGCCGGAAGTCCTGAAGGTTGCGGCCTGCTCCGGCTACGCCACCGCCACCGATCTCGCCGACTGGCTGGTGCGCGAGCTCGGCCTCCCCTTCCGCGACGCTCACCACGTGACGGGCCGCCTCGTCGGCGAGGCCTCGTCCCGTGGCATCGGTCTCGAGGCGCTTCCGCTCGCGGTGATGCAGGCCGAGGAGCCGCGCATCACCGACGCGGTGTTCGCGGTGCTCGGGGTCGAGAACTCGGTGCGTAGCCGCACCAGCTACGGCGGCACCGCGCCGGATAACGTCCGGGCGCAGGCCGAAGGCTGGCTGAAGCGGCTCGCCGGCGAGGCGGCCTGAGCGTTTTTCACGGCGCTCATCCTATCCAGAACCTCGTCCCCAGGGCCTGTTCGACCTGGGCGACAGACATGACACCAACCTGGTCATTCCGGGGCCGCGAAAGCGGAGCCCGGAATTTAGATCCGCAGGCGATGCAGGAAGAAGCTGACATGGGTCCGCTTCACCCTCTCCCACCTGAGTGTCTGGATCCCAGGCTCCGCTTTCGCGGCCCCGGGATGACTGTGCGGGTGTCAATCGCGTCAGGGACATCGACCGGCTCTCAGCATGCGGTCGCGGGTGGGATGGGGCCGGTGCGTATGTTAGTTCCTGTCGGCATCGAACAAGCTCGACCATTACGGGAGGAAACACCATGGATCTCGGTCTCAAGGGCAAGCGCGCCCTCGTCCTGTCGTCCAGCCGCGGACTCGGCCGCGGCATCGCCGAGGCCCTGGCGGCCGAGGGCGCGGACGTGCTGCTCACCGCCCGCACGGCCGAGCGCCTGGACGAGGCGGTGGCGGCGATCAACGCCCGCGGCCAGGGCCGCGCCCACGCCTTCGCGGGCAGCCTGAAGGAGAACGTCGAGGCGATCTACGCCGCCGCCCAGGAGCATCTCGGCGGGGTCGACATCCTGGTCGCCAATACCGGCGGTCCGCCGGCCGGCACCGCGCTCACCGTGCAGCCCGAGGCCTGGACGCCCCAGTTCGAGGCGATGGTGACCCCGGTCTTCCGCCTCGCCGGGCTTGTTTTGCCGGGCATGCGCCAGGCTGGCTTCGGCCGCATCCTGGTCGTCGCCTCGAGCGGCGTCGAGCAGCCGATCCCGAACCTCGTGATGTCGAACGCGCTCCGCGCCTCGATCGCCGGCTGGGCGAAGACGCTGTCGGCCGAGGTCGCGGCGGACGGCGTCACCGTCAACATGATCCTGCCAGGCCGGATCGAGACCGACCGCACCGGCGAGCTCGACACCGCCAACGCCAAGGCGCAGGGCAAGTCCCGCGAGGAGATCGCCGAGGCCGCGCGGGCGGCGATCCCAGCCAAGCGCTACGGCAAAGTGCAGGAATTCGCCGACGTGGCGTGCTTCCTGGCCTCCGAGCGGGCCTCCTACGTCACCGGCAGCATGATCCGGGTGGACGGAGGCGCCGTTCGGTCGATCTGACGAACGAGGCGCGACGGTTCTCGTCTCGCTTCCTCCCTTTCCCGGATCTCCTTCCGCTTCGCTGCAGTCGTCCGGGAAAGGGGATTGGGAATCAAAAAAGGGCGGCCCCCGGGCCGCCCTTTCTCGTTGTCGAACCTCCAGAAATACCTACTGCCGCTTGCCCCAGCGCACGCCCGGCGCCGGGCCCGCGCCCGCCGCGAGCTGCCCGACCGCGGGGCCCGAGGCATCACCCGGGTGGTGCTGCGAGCCCTGGCCCATCGGGTCGGCGGCCATCAGGTCCGGGGTCGCGGCCATGTCGGGGGTGCCGCGGCCGGTGGCGAACTGGCCGGCCTTGCGGAAGCGCCAGAGGTAGCCCGGCACCACCGCCTCGATCGCCGTCGGCGCGATGCCGATGCCCTCGATCGTGCGCCCTTCCGCCTTGGCGGCCTCCGACACGACGTTGTCGCTCTGCAGCAGGGTGACCTGGTCGCGGCTGAGCTTCAGGCTGTCGGGCAGGAGGCCGAGCGTCGCGGTGTCGACGAGCTCCATCACCCGGGCCTGGAACCGGGCGGCGGGAGCCGGCAGCGGCAGCACCACGCGGCTGCGCATCGTGACCTTGAGGGTGTACTCGACGAGCTGCTGCAGGGTCAGGATTTCCGGCCCGCCGAGCTCGTAGACCCGGCCGCCCTGGAGCTGGCCCTCGACCGCCCGGGCGATCGCCTCGGCGACGTCGCCGACGAAGACCGGCTGCATCCGCGCCTCGGCCCCGGCGAGCGGCAGCACCGGCAGCATCCGGGCGAGGCCTGCGAAGCGGTTGAAGAAGCTGTCGCCCGGCCCGAACACGATGGACGGCCGGAAGATCACCGCGTCGGGCTGCGCCTCGAACACGCGGGCCTCGCCGATCGCCTTCGTGCGGGCGTAGACCGAGGCCGAGGTCTCGTCGGCGCCGAGCGCCGAGACGTGCACCATCGGGGCGTTCACCGCGGCGGCGGCGCGGGCGACCTCGCCGGCGCCTTCGGCCTGGAGACGCTGGAAGCTCTGGCTGCCGCTCTCCTGCAGGATGCCGACCAGGTTGACCACGATGTCGGCGTGCTCGGCGGCCCGGACGATCGAGGCCGGGTTGCGCAGGTTGGCCTGGACGCCGACGATCTGGCCGACGCGGCCGAGGGGCTGGAGGAACTGGGCGAGATCGGGCCGGCGCACCGCCACCCGGATCCGGTAGCCGCGCTTGGCCAGCGCCCGCACGACGTGGCGGCCGAGGAAGCCCGATCCCCCGAACACCGTCACGAGCTGCGAGGCGGGCCGGGTCAGGCCGACATGGTCGAAGCCGGTCATGGTCGTGGGGTCCTTCCGCGGGTCTTGTCCGGAGGGGTCTTGCCGGGGCTCTTGCCGGCTCCTTAGTCGAGGGGGCCGGCCCTGTGAAGCGCCGGCGCTGCCGCGGCCCCCGGAACGGATGCAGTTCACGCCCGTTCGTCCCGCATGACGGCGCTCACCCGACCCCGGCACGGCCTGTTGCCCGGCCTGCTCATCGGCCTCGGCCTCGGCGGCTTCTTCGACGGGATCGTGCTGCACCAGCTGCTGCAATGGCACCACATGCTGAGCAGCTGGTACCCCATCACCTCGCTCGAGGCCCTCGAACTCAACACCCGCTGGGACGGCTACTTCCACAGCGCCACCTACGTGCTCGCGGTGCTCGGGATCTTCCTGCTCTGGCGCCGCGGCTTCTCCCAGGACGGGCGTGCCCTCGCGGGCACGGTGCTGCTCGGGTGGGGCGCCTTCAACTTGGTCGAGGGATTGATCGACCACCAGATCCTCGGCGTCCACCACGTCAACGAGACGGTGTCGCGGGCGGCCTGGCCGTGGTGGGATGCCGGCTTTCTCCTCTGGGGCGCCGCCATGGCGGTGGCGGGCGGCCTGCTGGTGTGGGGGCGGCTGTGATCCGCGCCGCGCTCCCCTGGATCGTCCTCACGCTGGCGCTGGCGGCCGCGACTGCCCCGGCCTGGGGCCGGCTCGTCACCGGATTCGACCCGACCGTCGACGAGCTCCTCCGCCTGCGCTGCGGGCCGGATCCCCGCGCGTCGTGACGCGGCAGCCGCGGGGGGGGCCGGCGCGAGGGCAGCCCCGGAGACTGCGCCGCGGCGCCGCCTCTCGCCCGGAAGGCCGAGTTTTCGCCGCGGCCCGGCGCGTGCTAAGGCCGCAGGCACGGCCAAGCCTCCGGGCTCCAAGCCTCGGGCCACAAGGCCTCCGGGCCAAAAGCCTCCCGGCGGGCGCGCGACTCTTCTTCAGGAACGGGCGACAGCATGAAGGACATCCTCGAACGGCTCGACCAGCGGCGCGCGCAGGCCCGGGTCGGCGGCGGCGAGAGCCGGGTGGCGGCGCAGCACAAGCGCGGCAAGCTCACGGCGCGGGAGCGCATCGAGCTCCTCCTCGACTCCGGGTCGTTCGAGGAGTTCGACATGTTCGTGCAGCACCGCTCGATCGATTTCGGGATGGAGCGGCAGAAGATCCCGGGCGACGGCGTCATCACCGGATGGGGCACCATCAACGGCCGCACCGTCTTCGTGTTCTCCAAGGACTTCACGGTCTTCGGCGGCTCGCTCTCCGAGGCGCACGCCCAGAAGATCATCAAGGTCCAGGACATGGCGCTCAAGATGCGCGCCCCGATCATCGGCCTGTTCGATGCCGGCGGCGCCCGCATCCAGGAGGGCGTGGCGGCGCTCGGCGGCTACGGCGAGGTGTTCAAGCGCAACGTCACGGCGTCGGGCGTGATCCCGCAGATCTCGGTCATCATGGGCCCCTGCGCCGGCGGCGACGTCTACTCGCCGGCGATGACCGACTTCATCTTCATGGTGCGCGACACAAGCTACATGTTCGTGACCGGGCCCGACGTGGTGAAGACCGTCACCAACGAGGTGGTGACGGCCGAGGAGCTTGGCGGCGCCAAGGTCCACACCACCAAGTCGTCGATCGCCGACGGCTCCTACGAGAACGACGTCGAGGCGCTGCTGCAGATCCGGCGCCTGATGGACTTCCTGCCGGCCAACAACCAGGCCGGCGTGCCGGAGATCGAGAGCTTCGACGATCCCTCCCGCCTCGACCGCAGCCTCGACACCCTGATCCCCGACAACCCGAACAAGCCCTACGACATGGGCGAGCTGATCCGGCGGGTCGTCGACGAGGGCGACTTCTTCGAGATCCAGGCGGCGTATGCCCGCAACATCATCACGGGCTTCGGCCGCATCGAGGGCCGCACCGTCGGCTTCGTCGCCAACCAGCCGATGGTGCTGGCCGGCGTGCTCGACTCGGACGCCTCGCGCAAGGCCGCCCGCTTCGTGCGCTT
Organism: Methylobacterium variabile; assembly: GCF_001043975.1. Lineage (GTDB taxonomy): Bacteria > Pseudomonadota > Alphaproteobacteria > Rhizobiales > Beijerinckiaceae > Methylobacterium > Methylobacterium variabile. The sequence continues at coordinate 10,111 of NZ_LABY01000012.1, read as the reverse complement.
CTGCGACGCGTTCTCGATCCCGATCGTCACCTTCGTCGACGTGCCGGGCTTCCTGCCCGGCACCGCGCAGGAATATGGCGGGCTCATCAAGCACGGCGCCAAGCTGCTCTTCGCCTACAGCCAGGCGACGGTGCCGCTCGTCACGGTCATCACCCGCAAGGCCTTCGGGGGTGCCTACGACGTGATGGCCTCCAAGCATGTCGGCGGCGACGTGAACTACGCCTGGCCGACCGCGCAGATCGCCGTGATGGGCGCCAAGGGCGCGGTGGAGATCATCTTCCGCCAGGACCTCGGCGACCCGGACAAGATCGCGGCCCGCACGGCCGAGTACGAGGAGCGCTTCATGTCGCCCTTCGTGGCCGCCGAGCGCGGCTACATCGACGAGGTGATCATGCCGCACTCGACCCGCCGCCGCATCGCCCGGGCGCTCGCCATGCTGCGCACCAAGGAGAGCGAGCAGCCCTGGAAGAAGCACGACAACATCCCGCTGTGAGCGGCGATCAGATCCCTCGACGGAACTGACACGCCTCTGGTCATCCCGGGGCCGCGAAAGCGGAACCCGGGATGACGCGGGAGGGGGAGGGAAGGGGAGTGGCTTCCTCGCCCGCGCTCGCAGCCGGACGGACCTCACCCCGCCTTCAGGAACTTCTCGACGCTCCCGGTCAGCCCGCTCGAATGCTCGGCGAGGCTCTCGGACACCGTCCGGACGGTCTCGGCGATCCGGCCCGTGGCGTTGGCGGCGTCCGACACGGCCACGATGTTGCTCGACACCTCCTGGGTCGAGGCGGCCTGCTCCTCGACCGCGCTCGCGATGGCCAGCGTCAGCCGCGACAGCTCCGCCACCGCCGCGCTGATCGTCGCGATCGCCGCCACCGCTTCGCCGGTCGCGCCCTGGATGTCGCCGATGCGCTGGGTGATCTCGCCGGTCGCCTTGGCGGTCTGGCCGGCCAGCTCCTTGACCTCGGCGGCGACCACCGCGAAGCCGCGGCCGGCCGCCCCGGCCCGGGCCGCCTCGATCGTGGCGTTCAGCGCCAGCAGGTTGGTCTGGTCGGCGATCGTGCTGATCATGCCGACGACCGAGTCGACTTCGCGCGCCTTGGCCGAGAGGCTGCGCACCGTGGTGTCGGTCGCCTCGGCCTGGGCGGCGATCTGCTGGGCGCGCTCGGACACCCGGCCGACCTGGCCGGCGATCTCCTGGATCGCCGCCGTCATCTCCTCGGAGCCCGCCGCCACCGTCGCGGCGCGCTCGCGCGCCTCATCGGCCGAGTGGCCGAGGCCCGTGGCCGAGCGTTGCATCTCGTCGACGGCCGCGCCCATGGCGCTGACCACCTGCGAGACGTCGGAGGCCATGGTCGCCTGTGCGGTGACCACGGACCAGGTCAGCATCGGCCCGACATAGGCGCCGTCCGGCCCCATGATCGCCGAGACCTGCAGGTCGAGCACCTCCGGCCCGAGCTTGATCTTGGTCCGGTGCGGCAGCCGGCTCGCATCGGCCAGCATCCGGCGCTGGTGCGCCGGGTTCTTGTGGAACACGTCGATCGACGTGCCGACCATCAGCTCCGCGGCGACCGGCAGGTACTGCGCGAGCGGTCCGAGGGTGCGGCGCGACGCGCCGTTCATGTAGTTGATGCGGAAGTCGTCCTGCGGATCGGCGGTCATCACCGCGACCGGCATGCCCTCGATCATCGTCAGGAGGCGGCTGACCTCGTTCTTCTTCTTCGTGATGTCGGCGGCGAGCTTCACCACCTTGACCGGCTTCCCGTTGGCGTCGAGGACCGGGTTGTAGGTCGCCTCGAGCCAGACCCGCGTGCCGTTCTTCCCGAAGCGCAGGAACTCGTCCGCGCAATACGCTCCGCCTCGCAGCTTGTCCCAGAACGCGGTGTATTCGGGCGAGGCGGCTGCCTCCGCGCCGAGGAACATCCGGTGGTGCTGGCCGACGATCTCGTCGAGCTTGTAGCCGAGCAGGTCAAGGAAGTTCGCGTTCGCCTGGATCACCGTACCGTCGAGGTTGAACTCGATGATCGCGAGAGATCGGCTGAGAGCGGTCAGCGTTGCCTCTGACAAGTTCTCCCGCTGCCTGCGAAACATGTCGTCACGTCCTCTTTGAGCGCATTTCGCTCAAGACTTGGACTGACAAGCTTAAATATTTCATAAAAGAACCTGGATGTTTCAGCGTCGGGGTGGCGCAGAGAAGACATGCCGAGCCCAGCGTCACATGGGCGGGTTGCAGGCGCCGAATCGAAATAGATGTTGGGAGGAAATGGGTTGGCACGGCTGGCCGGTGACGTCGGCGCATCCGGCGATCCCGCGGGCTCCTAACCGTAAAGCCGGGCCGCGGAGCGATCCTGCGGCTTCGGCCGTCGTCGCTGCCGCAGAAGGATGCCTGCGCCGCGCGAGGCGCATCGCCGCCGAACGGGTGTGATGGCGCGGGAGCCCGGGCCCCTGATCTCACGCGGAAAGCCCTGCCGTCGACACGTTGAGGGCAGGGCGTCATGGTACGGTGCGTCCCGCCGCGGCGCCGCTCCGGCGCAGGTGCGGAGCCTTCCCGATTGTCCGGGCAAGGCCGTCGGGTGGCGGCTCGTCATCCCTGAGCGGTGTCAGCCCGCCTTCCTGAACCTCTCCACGCTCTCGGTCAGGCCGCTCGAGTGGCCGGCGAGCGTCTCCGACACGCCCCGGACGGCGTCGGCGATCTTCCCCGTCGCGTTCGCGGCCTCCGACACGGCCACGATGTTGCTCGACACCTCCTGGGTCGAGGCGGCCTGCTCCTCGACCGCGCTCGCGATGGCCAGCGTCAGCCGCGACAGCTCCGCCACCGCCGCGCTGATCGTCGCGATCGCCGCCACCGCTTCGCCGGTCGCGCCCTGGATGTCGCCGACGCGCTGGGTGATCTCGCCGGTCGCCCTGGCGGTCTGACCGGCCAGCTCCTTCACCTCGGCGGCGACCACCGCGAAACCGCGTCCCGCCGCCCCGGCGCGCGCCGCCTCGATCGTCGCGTTGAGGGCCAGCAGGTTGGTCTGGTCGGCGATCGTGCGGATCATGCCGACGACAGAATCGACCTCGCGCGCCTTGGCCGAGAGGCTGCGCACCGTGGCGTCGGTCGTCTCGGCCTGGGCGGCGATCTGCTGGGCGCGCTCGGACACCCGGCCGACCTGACCGGCGATCTCCTGGATCGAGGTCGTGATCTCCTCGGAGCCCGCCGCCACCGTCGCGGCGCGGCGGCGGGCATCGTCCGCCGAGCGGGTCAGGCCTTCCGCCGAGCGCTGCATCTCCTCGACCGCGGTACTCATCGCGCCGACCACACGGGAGACGTCGGAGGCCATGTTCGTGTGCGCGGTGACGACGGCCCAGGTCAGCATCGGGCCGCGATAGCTGCCGTCCGCGCCCATGATCGCCGAGACCTGCAGGTCGAGCACTTCCGGTCCGAGGCGGATCTTCGCGCGGTGCGGCAGCCGGCTCGCATCGGCCAGCAGCCGGCGCTGGTGCGACGGGTCCTTGTGGAAGACGTCGATGGACGAGCCAACCATCAGGTCCGTCTTGATCGGCAGATACTGCGCGAGCGGACCGAGGGTGTTCTTCGACGCAGCGTTCATGTAATCGATGCGGAAGTCGTCGTTCGGATCGGCCGTCATCACCGCGACCGGCATGCCCTCGATCATGGTGCGGAGGCGGCTGAACTCGTTCTTTCTCTGCGTGATGTCGGTGGCGAGCTTCACGATCTTGGCCGGCTTGCCGGTGGCGTCGAGGACCGGGTTGTACGTCGCCTCGAGCCAGATGCACTTGCCGTTCTTGCCGAAGCGCTGGAACTCGCCGGCGAAGTGCGCTCCGCTTCGGAGCGTGTCCCAGAACGCGGTGTATTCGGGCGAGGCGGCCGCCTCCTTGCCGAGAAAGATCCGATGGTGCTGGCCGACGACGTCTTCCGACCGGTAGCCGGTCACGTCGAGGAAGTTGCCGTTGGCTCGCAGGATCGTGCCGCTCATGTCGAGTTCGATGATCGCGAGCGACTGATCGAGGGCCTTGAGCGTCGCCTCCGCCAGATCGTGGCGCCTCTTGCGCAGCATCTGCAGGGTTCCTTGATGCGTATCTGTCGTGACGACGTAAGGTAATCAGCTTAAAATAGCGTAAACGTGGAGTGGCAGGTGTGAATATACTGATGCCTGTCGTGGCTTGGCAGGTAGTGGCTCAGCACTCGGGGCGAGGTTCTTAGGGGAAGATTCCCAACATCGATGTCGAACGAAGATCGCGGGATACCGGCGGTTGGGCGCCGCAGCATGGTCGGATGAAGCGCTGGTCGGGGTGTTTCGGTCGACCCCGGAACCGCTCTGCCTGGTCGCGAGAGCGAGGCGCGCGTGCCGGGTGCGCGGCCCGTACGCGACCGGCCGCGACGCCTGCCGTCGTCGGAGCGGATTCGGGCATGGAGCCGCGGCGCTCCCGATCGCCGAGATCGGGTGACGTCAGGATCGATGACGGCCGGACTTCGTCTCGCAGGCCGGCGCGGAGAGATGGAGCTTTTGCGCCCGCGTCAGGTGCGGACTTGCCGCATCGCGGGCGCGACCACGCGGTGAACTCAACCGGAGGCGTCTCCGACGAGGCGAATACCGTTCCGTCGAGGGAGACGCGCCAGCACGTCGACATCTGGCAGCTGCGTCCGACCGCGGCGCGATCGGACGCGGGTCCGGGCTTCCGGTCGTGCTGTGACGAACCGGCACCGGAAGGAAGGCGGCCGCGACCCGGCCGCGCGCCGTCAGGCCGCGGTCAGGCCCTGCTCGCGGATCCAGGCCTGGGTCCGGTCGAGGGCGGTGCCGAGCCGGTCGAACAGGGTGTCGATCTCGTCCGGGCGGATCACCAGCGGCGGGCAGACCGCAACGCGGTCGCCGGTGAGGAAGCGGACGATCAGGCCCTCCTCCTGCGCGAAGGCGACGCAGCGGGCAGCGACGCCGGCCTTCGGGTCGTACTGGCGCTTCGTCGCCTTGTCGGCGACGATCTCGAGGCCGCCGATCAGGCCGAGGCCCTTGGCCTCGCCGACGAGCGGGTGCTCCTCCAGGGCCGACAGCCGGCGCTGGAACTGCGGCGCCTTCTCGGCCGCGCCCTCGATGATGCGGTCGCGCCGGTAGATCTCGATCGTCTTGAGTGCCACCGCGCTCGCCACCGGGTGGCCCGAATAGGTGGTGCCGTGCCCGAAGGTGCCGATCTTGCGGCTTTGGTCCTGCATCGCCTGGTAGAGCGGCTCGTCGACGGTGACGCCGCCGAGCGGCATGTAGGCCGAGGTCAGCGCCTTGGCGAAGGACAGGCTGTGCGGGCGCATGCCCATCGTCTCGGAGCCGAACCAGGTGCCGAGCCGCCCGAAGCCGCAGATCACCTCGTCGGCGATGAGCCGCACGTCGTAGCGGGCGAGCACCGGCTCGATCGCGGCGAAATAGCCCCTCGGCGGCACGATGGCGCCGCCGGCGCCCATCACCGGCTCGGCGATGAAGGCCGCGACCGTCTCGGGGCCCTCGCGCAGGATCATCTCCTCGAGCTCGGCCGCGAGCCGCGCCGAGTATGCCTCCTCGCTCTCGCCCGCTTCCGCGCCGCGGTAATGGTGCGGGCAGGCGGCGTGCAGGAAGCCCGGCAGGGGCAGGTCCCAGTCGGCGTGGTTGGCGGTGAGCCCGGTGAGCGAGGCCGACGCCACCGTGACGCCGTGATAGCCCTTGTGCCGGCCGATGATCTTCTTCTTCTGCGGCCGGCCCAGCGCATTGTTGAGGTACCAGGTCAGCTTGACCTGGGTGTCGTTGGCCTCCGAGCCCGAGGAGGTGAAGAACACCTTCGAGACCTGGATCGGCGCCAGCTCCTTCAGGGTCTCGGCGAGCTCGATCGCCGGGTCGTGGCTGCGGCCGGAGAAGAGGTGGGTGAAGGGCAGGCGCGCCATCTGCTCGCGGGCGGCCTCGACCAGCTCCTCGTTGGAATAGCCGAGCGCCGTGCACCACAGGCCCGCCATGCCCTCCAGGTAGGGCCGGCCGTCGGTGTCGTAGACCCACACGCCGTGACCGCGCTCGAGCACCAGGGGCCCGGTCTGCCGGAAGGCCGCCAGGTTGGTGTAGGGGTGGATCAAGGTTTCGACGTCGCGGGTGGCGAGGTTCGAGAGCATCGTCCTGTCACTTTCTGAAGGCAGGGGCTCGGGACGAGCCCAGGCTGTCTCATGGAAGGGGCCGGAGAGGCCCTGGCCGCGCGGAGCAGAATTCGCTTGCGCCGTCACACTAGCGGCGCGATGCCGACGCACAACCCGGGCCGCTCACGCGGCAGCTCCTCACAATCCTGGTCAGACCGACGCGCATGCTCGACCCCGCCCAACTCGTCTCGACGCCCGCGCCCGGCCGGGCCTGCGGCACCTGTACCCTGTGCTGCAAGGTCTACGACGTGCCGGCGGTGGAGAGCGTGGCCGGGGAGTGGTGCCGCCACGCGAAGCCGGGCCGCGGCTGCGGCATCCACGAGACCAGGCCCGGCCATTGCCGCGCCTTCCACTGCCTGTGGATGACCGAGGGCTGGCTCGGCCCGGAATGGAAGCCGGACAAGGCCAAGATGGTGCTGAGCCTCGATCCGACGACCCGCTTCCTGCACGTCCAGGTCGATCCGAGCCAGCCGAGCGTCTGGCGCCGGGAGCCCTATTACGGCCAGCTCAAGCGCTGGGCCGTGGCCTCGCTGCCGCAGCGCCGGCACGTGCTGGTCTTCATCAACCGCAGCGCCACCGTGGTGCTGCCGGACCGGGACGAGCCCCTGGGCATCTTCGCCCCCGGCGACCGGCTGGTCGCCCGCGAGCGGATGACCCCGAAGGGCCTGGTGCTCGACGTGGAGAAGCGGACGGTGGTCTGAGGGCGATGGCTCGGGACGGCAAGGAGGAGCGTGAGCGCGACGCCGTCGTGCTCCCTCTCGCCTCGGCCTCGCACCGCCTCCACGGCGCGGTGGCGCGCGAGCTCGGGATCGCGATCCTGTCCGGGCGCACCCCGCCGGGCACGGTGCTCCCGGGGGAGATCGCGGCCTCGGAGGGGCTCGCGGTCTCGCGCACCGCCTACCGCGAGGCGGTCCGCACCCTGAGCGCCAAGGGCCTGGTGGAGAGCCGGCCCAAGGCCGGCACCCGGGTGAGCGAGCGCGGGCGCTGGAACCTGCTCGATCCGGATGTTCTGGCCTGGGCCTTCGAGACCGAGCCGGGCGAGGCCTTCATCCGAGACCTGTTCGAGCTGCGCCAGATCGTCGAGCCGGCGGCGGCGGAACTCGCCGCGCTGCGGCGCAGCGACCGCCACCTCGACCGGATGGCCCAGGCCCTCGACGGGATGGCGCGCCACGGCCTCGCCGTCCCGGCCGGCCGCGCCGCCGACCAGGCCTTCCATCACGCGATCCTGGAGGCGACCGGCAACGCGCCGCTCATTGCCCTGTCGAGCTCCATCGCCGCTTCGGTCACCTGGACCACGATCTACAAGCAGCGCCGCCGCGCCCTGCCGCGCGATCCCCTGCCGGAGCACCGGGCGCTGTTCGAGGCGGTCGCGGCGGGGGAGGGGCCATTGGCGCGGGCGCGGATGGCGGAGCTGATCCGCCTGGCGCTCGCCGATACCGAGCTGTCGATGCTGAGCTGAGGGATCGCCGGCGCGCGACGGCGCTCCGGATGGCCGCCGACGCCAGCACCGCGAGCGCCGGATCCGGGTCGTCCGCCGATCGACCCTGCCGGCTGGCGGTCAGATCAGCCCGGTCAGCCGCAACGCCACGCCCGCGGCCGCGCAGGCCGCGAGCACCGGGACCATCCCGGCCCGGAAGCGGAACACCGCCACCACCGCCGCGAGCGCCAGGGCGAGGGCGTAGGGGTCGACGCTCGCGAGTACCGGCACCTCGAGCTTCAGCGGCCCGGCCGTGACCGGGCGCAGCTCGCGAAACAGCGTGTGGAGCGCGAACCAGACCGCCAGGTTGAGGATGACCCCCACCACCGCCGCGGTGATCGCCGCGAGCGCTCCGGCGAGCGCCCGGTGGCTGCGCAGGCGCTCGACGTAGGGAGCGCCGACGAAGATCCAGAGGAAGCAGGGCGCGAAGGTGACCCAGGTGGTGAGGAGGCCGCCCAGCGTGCCGGCGGCGAGGGGCGGCAGCGCCCCGGGGGTCCGGTAGGCGGCGAGGAAGCCGACGAACTGGGTCACCATGATCAGCGGGCCGGGCGTGGTCTCGGCCAGCCCCAGTCCGTCCAGCATCTCGCCGGCACTGAGCCAGCCGAACTGCTCCACCGCCTGCTGGGCGACGTAGGCCAGCACCGCGTAGGCGCCGCCGAAGGTCACCAGCGCCATCTTGGAGAAGAACACCCCGACCCGGGCGTAGACGTCGTCCGGCCCGAGGGCGAGGAGGAGGGCGGCGACGGGCGCGAGCCAGAGCGCGGCCCAGACGACGAGGGTGGCGAGCGTGTCGCGCAGGGCCGCGCGTTCCTGCGGCAGCGCGTCGTCGCCGAGGAGGAACGGGCCCGAGGCCGCGCCGGCGCCGTGCCCACCCCCGGGGCGGAAGTCCGGGTGCCCGGCCCGGCCACCGAGATAGCCGATGAGGGCCGCCGCCGCGACGATGAGCGGGAACGGCACGTCGAGGAGGAAGATCGCCGCGAAGGCCGCGGCGGCGAGCCCGGTCATGACCCGGCCCCGCAGCGCCCGCCGGCCGATGCGCCGGACCGCCTCCAGCACGATGGCGAGCACCGCCGCCTTCAGGCCGAAGAACAGGCCGGCGACCGGGCCGGCCTGGCCGACGAGGACGTAGACCCAGCTCAAGGACATGATGGCCAGCAGCCCCGGCAGCACGAACAGGCCCCCGGCGAGGAGGCCGCCGCGGGTCCCGTGCATCAGCCAGCCGACATAGGTGGCGAGCTGCTGCGCCTCCGGCCCGGGCAGCAGGGTGCAGAAGTTCAGGGCGTGCAGGAAGCGGTTCTCGGAGATCCAGCGGCGCTCCTCGACCAGCACCCGGTGCATCACCGCGATCTGCCCGGCCGGGCCGCCGAACGACAGGGCGGCGATTCGCGCCCAGACCGGCAAGGCCTCGGCCAGGGTGACGGGCCGGGGCGCGTCCGCCGGGGCCGGCGTCGGATCCTGCGCGTCCGTACGCGCCACGGATTCGGGCATCGTTGGAAGTCCGTTCTCAGGGGTGCCGCACCGTAGCGCGATCGGTCGCGTTGTGCGACACGCCGCAACGATTACATCCGGGAAGCGGGGGCCGCCGGCCTCGCGCCGCCGCGAGAACGCGCCTCAAGAACACTCCGTCAAGAACGTCCCGGCAGGTCCCGCTTGAGCAAGCCCAAAGCCCTCCTCACCCCCGAGCGCCGCGAGGACGACGTCGACACCTCGATCCGGCCGCTCAGCCTCGCCGACTTCACCGGCCAGAAGGCGGCCCGCGCCAACCTCCAGGTGTTCATCGACGCCGCCAAGAAGACCGGCCAGGCCCTCGACCACGTGCTGTTCGTCGGGCCCCCGGGCCTCGGCAAGACGACGCTCGCCCAGATCGTCGCCCGCGAGCTCGGGGTGAACTTCCGCTCCACCTCCGGGCCGGTGATCGCCAAGGCCGGCGACCTCGCGGCGCAGCTCACGAATCTCGAGGAGCGCGACGTCCTGTTCATCGACGAGATCCACCGCCTCAACCCGGCGGTGGAGGAGATCCTCTACCCGGCGATGGAGGATTACCAGCTCGACCTGATCATCGGCGAGGGGCCCGCGGCCCGCTCGGTGAAGATCGAGCTGCCGAAGTTCACGCTGGTGGCCGCCACCACCCGGGCGGGCCTCCTCACGACGCCGTTGCGCGACCGCTTCGGCATCCCGGTCCGGCTCGAATTCTACGACATCGACGAGCTGGAGCTGATCGTCAGCCGCGGCGCCCGGGTGCTCGGCATCGGCATGGCGCCGGACGGCGCCAACGAGATCGCCAAGCGGGCCCGCGGCACGCCCCGCATCGCCGGCCGGCTGCTGCGGCGGGGGGGGGGCCTCCCCCACCTGGGGGGGGCCCCCCCCCCCACCCCCCCCCCCCCCCCCCCCGCGCCGCGGCGCCCCCGCCCCGGCCCCCCCGGCCCCCCACCACCGGACCCGAAGGCGTTACTCATCAACCTCCCCACCTTCCACCCCCGCGCGCACGG